>VGIY01000098.1 GCA_016867695.1 Candidatus Eiseniibacteriota bacterium
CGCGGGCAGCCGTCGGATCGACGAGGACGGCGGCTCCACCTTCAGCTACGAGGACCCCGAGGCGGAGGCCTCGGTCAACCTCCGCTACGCGCTCACCTCGACGAGCGCGGCGGAGCTGACGGTGAACCCCGACTTCAGCCAGATCGAGTCCGACGTCGCCCGCATCGATGTCAACACGACCTTCGCCCTCTCCTACCCCGAACAGCGTCCCTTCTTCCAGGAGGGCAGCGACCTCTACTCGACCTGGATCCCGGCGGTGTACACGCGCTCGATCAACGAACCCGACGGCGCCGCCAAGTTCACCGGCACCTTCGGTCGCACGGCCGTGCTCTATCTGATCGCGCGGGACCGCAACTCGCCCATCCTGATCCCTGGCGAGGAGGGCAGTCACGAGCCGCTGGTCCGCGACGGCATCCGGGACCTGCGCAGCGTCTCCCAGATCGTGCGCCTGAGGCGCATGTTCGGGCAGCAGTCCCATCTCGGGCTGACCCTCACGGATCGACGCTTCCAGGAGAATTGCGGCGGCGTGGGCACGCTCCTCGGCGTCGACGCGCAGATACGGCTCCTGGGCCGCTGGCTCCTGCGCCTGCAGGCGCTGGCCAGCCGCACGACCGAGCCCGACGACACGCTCCTGACAGCCGGCCTCAACCAGGTGACGTTCGCCGAGGGCGCGCACACCCTCGGCTTCGACGGCGAGACCCTTTACGGCCACGGGCTCTACGCCTACCTCGAGCGTGAGTCGCGCCACTCGATCGCGGCGATCGAGTACACGGCCGCCAGTCCAGCCTTCCGCGCGGACAACGGCTATGTGGACCAGAACAGCCTGCGCCGCCTGACCCTGGTGGGCGGGGCGCGCGGCATGCCGAACCGGGAGCTGCTGCAGGGCTGGGGCGCCTTCGTGCACGCCTCGCGACGTTGGAACAGCGCCGGCCTTCTCAAGGAGGACTGGATCAAGCCCGAGGTCGAGCTGACGCTGACGCGCCAGATCGGTGTGGAGCTCGGGTGGATCGGCTCGCGCGAGCGCTTCGCCGGCCGGAGGTTCGACGATCTCACCAGAGTCTATCTCGAGTTGTCGGCGCAGCCGAACGAAGTCGTCTCCCTGAGCGGCGAGATCGACGGCGGCCGGGCGCTCGCCCGGGACCCCGCGCGCCCGCGCACGGCCGACGCCGTGAGTGCCGGGCTGTCCGCCTCGTTCAGGGTGCTGCGGCGGATCGATCTGAGTCCGCGCGTCTCCTACTACCGGCTCGACGAGCGCGGCGGCGGAGCCAACATCTACTCGGGCGCGATCTGGCGCGGGCGGCTGAAGTATCAGGTCTCCCGGGCGATCGCCGCGCGCCTGGTGGTGCAGTACGACACGTTCGTCGATCGCCTCGACCTCGAGCCGCTGCTCACCTGTCGGCTGAATCCCTTCACCGTCTTCTACGTCGGTGCCGTGGGCCACCAGACCCGATACGCCTCGGGGGCGGGAGGGGATCCCGACGACCCGGGCGATCCCGGGCTCCCGGAGGATCGGTGGAAGCCGGATGCCCGGCAGTACTTCGCCAAAGTCCAGTTCCTGTGGCGCATCTGAGCCCGGCTCGCCGGAGCCGGCGGCCCTCCGGCCCCGCCTAAGGCTTCTTCCCCACCGCGGCGAGGTAGATCAGGAAGGCCCGCTCCCCGTCGAGCCCCAGCAGCGCGTCGATCGCCTGATCGTCGAAGGCCGCAATCGCGCAGGCGCCCGCGCCGATCGCCTCGGCCGCCAGGTAGAGGTTCTGCGCGACGTGCCCGGCGTCCAGATGGAGGTAGCGGTAGCCACGTTCCCCGTACCGCCAGGTCATGCGCCGCGGAATCGCCACCCACAGGAAGGCGACCGCGCCGGCGCCCGCGCACGCCTGCCCGTAGCAGGCCGCGGTCAGCCGCTCGCTCAGGTCGGCCGGCGCCGGCAGCGCCCGCAGCGCGTGCGCCGGCGGGTCGAACCGGTAGAGCCCGGGCGCGAGTCCCTCGACGCGACGGACGAGCAGCAGCGTCTCGAAGGCGTGCCGGGCGCCGGCCGAGGGCACCGTGCGCAGCGTCACCGTTCCCCCGGGGATGTCCTTCACCCCCTGCGTGCACCAGAGCAGGAAGGAGAGCTCCCGCTGCGTGAGCGGCGACTCGGCGTAGCGGCGCCGGCTGACGCGTCGCGTGACCAGATCGTGGAAGTCGGGCGCCAGCGCGCGCGTCGCTCCCGGATCGGGCAGCGGCTGCGCATCGCTCTCCCCGGCCGCCGGCTCGACCGGCGGCGGCTCCGGGCGTCCTAGCCGCTGCTCGGAGATCTCGAGGTGCGCATGGCGCGTCAGGCGCATGAACTCGGAGCCGATGCCGCGGGCCATCGCGTCTTCTCCTGCTGCCGGGTGGGCGGGTCGCTCTTCGCCCTTCCTGCTACGCGGCGCCGGCACCGCCGGGTCCCCGGAAGATGCGCGGCGCGAAGACCGCCATGCCGCCGCCGACGCGCGGTTGCACACGCGATCGGGCTCACCGTTCGTCCGGCTCCAAAGACCTCTGTCCGCCGCGCTGCCAGAACGATGATCCGCAACCGATTGGCGCCGTCTCCGTGTCCGTCATATCTGACGCGGCAACGCGTTGGCGGACAATGACCTCCGGGTGTAGAATGACGGCGTTCGAGTTGTGGCCGCCGGGCCCCGACGGCCCAGGCGATCGGTCAGGCACCTCGTGCCGCCAGCGAAAGGGACCTGCCATGAGACACCTGCTTGCCTTCCCGCTGTTCGCCCTGCTCTGCATCGCTCCTGCCGTCCTCGCCGCGGACCTGGATAACAACGGCATCGCCGGCGACGAGGCGCCGCTCCCCGGTGGCGTCTATGACGGCGACACCGACCGCGACGAGACGGTCGTCTTCCCGACCTCCCAGGACACCTGGAGCGTCTACTACTACCCCTACTGGTGGCATGTCGGGGACACGGTCTACGGCACGCACACCGTGCCGCTCTGCTCCGTCACGCACGCCGACATCACCCTCTATCTCACCTACAACAGCCTGGTCCCCGGCTGCGGGTTCGTGAACCTCGACTTCCGGCTCAACGGCACGACGGTCGGCAGTTTCACGGTCACTCCGGAGCATGGCCTGGGGCCCGTGCTGGCCTCCTTCGACTTCCCCGCCGTGACGCCGCCGTTCGAGATGCGCTTCTACGAGACCAATCAGGTCGCCGGCGGATGCGGGAGCATCTCGCTCGACGAATCCGGCATGAACACGGTGGCCTTCTCCGGCGGCACGACGCCCCCGGAGAGCCCCACCTGGTCGGCGATCAAGGGCCTGTTCCGCTAGGCCACAGGCGGGCATCCCCGGGCGTCCTGCCAGCGGCCCCCTCCCGGGGAGGCCCGCCGCGAGCCCGTCGCCGGCCTTCCTGCAGGCTGGCGCCGGCCGGCCCGCGGGCTAGTAGCTCGACTCGGTGATCTCGACCCGCCCCTTGAACTGCCTGTATATGTAGATCGTGTAGGCGACGACGATCGGCATGCCGATCAGGGCGATGATCATCATGGTCTCCAGCGTCCGCGGCGACGACGAGGCGTTGGCGATCGTCAGGCTGAAGGCGGGATCGGTTCGCGAGGGCGCGAGCCGCGGGTAGAGACTCAGCCCCGCCAGCCCCACCAGCGCGCCGACGGCGACCGAGGAGCAGAGGAAGGCCCGGCCCCAGCGGCCGGCGCGCAGCGTCGTCGGCAGCCAGAGCAGCGCCGCGAAGAGCAGCGCCAGCACCGGCCACAGGATCGGCTTCGCCGTCACGCCCGCGAAGAGCCAGGGCGAGACGAAGATCGTCATCACGGTCACCAGCCCGTAGAGGACGATCCAGGCCGCCCAGAGGACGCTGCCGGCCGCCCGCATCCTTTCCCGCAGCTCCCCGTCGGTCTTCAAGCCCATGTAGACCGCGCCGTGGCAGGCGAACATGACCAGGGTGAGCAGCCCCACCGCCAGCGGATAGGGGTGGAGGAGATCGAGGAACGATCCGGTGAAGGTCCCGCTCGCGTCGAGCGGAAGCCCGCGCAGGATGTTGCCCATCGCCACGCCGAAGAGCAACGCCGCCGTCGCGCTGCCGGCGCCGAAGGCAAGGTCCCAGAACCGCTGCCAGCGCGGGTTCTCCACCTTGCCGCGGAACTCGAGGGCCACGGCGCGCGCGATCAGCGCCACGAGCAGGAGCATGATCGCCAGGTAGAAGGCGCTGAGGACGGTGGCATAGGCGATCGGGAAGGCGGCGAAGAGGGCGCCGCCTCCGGCGAGCAGCCAGACCTCGTTGCCGTCCCAGACCGGCCCGATGGCGTTGAGGTGCAGGCGCCGTTCGTGCCCGCCGCGGCCGAAGAGCGAGAGCGCGCCGACGCCGAGATCGAAGCCGTCGAGGATCGCGTAGCCGATGATCAGCGCGCCGAAGGCGGCGAACCAGAAGTTCTGCAATCCGGTCGGTTCCATCATCCGGCCTCCCCCGTCGCCCTCCCGGAGAGCCAGCCGCCCGCCGGCGCCGGCCCGGCCAGGATCTTGCGCCTCAACAGGTAGATCCAGAGCGCTCCCAGCGCGATGTAGAGCAGCGCGAAGAGGATCAGGGAGAAGAGCACCTCGCCCGCCGAGACCGTGGGCGAAACCGCGTCCCTCGTGCGCAGCAGCTTGTACACGACCCAGGGCTGGCGCCCGACCTCGGCGGCGATCCAGCCGAACTGGCAGGCGAGGACGGGCAGCGGGATCGACGCGACGAGGAGCCTGAGGAACCAGCGCGTCTCGAGCAGACGGCCGCGGCGCCAAAGCAGCAGCCCGAACGCCGTCGCCCCGACGAAGAAGAGGCCGAGGATCACCATGTTATGGAAGGAGACGAAGGACAGCCACAGCTCGGCCCCGCGAGGCACCTCGTCGGGGGGGAAGTCCCGGATGCCCCGAACGGGCGCGTGGGGATCGCCGAAGGCGAGCCAGCTCAGCAGGCCCGGCACCTCGATGCGCGCCTTCAGCTCGGGCGTGGCCGGGTCGACCAGGCCGAAGAGGACCAGCGGCGCGCCCTCCTGCCCCACGTAGAGCCCCTCGATGGCGGCGAACTTCTCCGGCTGCGTGTGCGCCACCTGCCGGGCGTGCTCGTGGCCGAAGGGGAAGATGACCAGCACGGCGGCGGCCAAGCCGGCCACCAGGGAGAGCTTCAGCGCCCGCGGGCCCACCTCGCCCCCCCGGCCGCGGAGCAACAGCATCGCGGCCACGCCGGCCATGAAGAAGGCGCCAGTGAGCAGCGCCGCGGTCATCGTGTGGGAGAAGCGCACCCAGGTCGAGGGGTTGAAGACGGCCTCGGCAAAGCTCGTCAACTCCGCGCGGCCGAGCTGCTCGTTGATGCGGAAGCCGGCCGGCGTCTGCTGCCAGGAATTCGCCACCAGGATCCAGAAGGCCGACAGGGTCGCTCCCACGGCCACCATCAGGATCGAGAACCAGTGCATCCCGGGCGACAACCGGCGGCGGCCGAAGAGGTAGAGGCCCAGGAAGCCCGACTCGAGGAAGAAGGCGAAGACCGCCTCGGCGGCCAGCGGCGCCCCGAAGATGTCGCCCACGAACTTCGAGTAGGCGGCCCAGTTCGTGCCGAACTGGAACTCCATGACGATCCCGGTGGCGACGCCGACGGCGAAGGTGAGGCCCAGCAGCCGCCCGAAGAACTCGCCCGCGCGCTTGTACACCTCGTCGCCCGTGCGCCAGCCGACGCCCTCGAGGATCACCAGCAGCCAGGCCAGCCCGATCGTGATCGGCGGGAAGATGAAGTGGAAGCCGATGGTCATGGCGAACTGCAGCCGCGCCAGCAGAACCGCATCCATGCCGAACTCCTCCGACCGGGGGACAGGGCCCCGCCGCGCGGCGCGATCGCCCTGGTGGACTGCCCGGAGACTCGCGTCGGGCGCGCGCGCCGCCGGGCCGAGGACCGCGCCTAGTTGTAGCCCGTCCCGTGGATGTACTTCTCGAGCTGGCCGATCTCGAACTTCTGTTCGGCGATGATCCGCTCGACGGCGTCACCGATGCTGACGATGCCGACCAACTGCTGGCCGTCGAGCACGGGAAGGTGGCGGATGCGCTTGACGGTCATCACCCGCAGGCAGTCCTCGACGCTTTCGTCGGGCGTCGCGTACAGGACGGGCGTCGACATCATCTCGCGCACCCGGGCGGTGCGGGACGACTTGCCCCGCAGGATCACCTTGCGCGCGTAATCGCGCTCCGAGAAGAGGCCGACCACGCGCCCCTGCTCGGTCACGACCAGGGCGCCCAGGTCATGGGCGGACATCAGTTCCAGGGCTTCATAGACGGAGGCCTCGGGCCCGATCGTCCAGACCTTCTTCCCCTCCTTGCCCTGCAGCAGCTTGCCTACGGTGATCGTCTGCATCGCCTTCGCCTCCTTCTACCCGCGCGGACCGTGGTTGCCCCTCCCGAAGCTGCGGGATCGGCCGCGCATGTCGTCCATGGCCGGCATGGTCAGAAAGCCGAAGACCACCCCGAAGGTCGCCAGCCGCGGGTGACATCGCGTGCCCACCCCTCCGGCGTGTAAAGCCCGGCGCGCGGAGCGCCGCGGCGTTACCGGCGCGGCAGGCCCTCCTCGAGATCCGTCGTGTTGAACGTATAGGAGACGACGATCCCCTGGTCGTTGAAGCGCACGACCAGATCGCGGGTGTTGGGCTGCCCGAAGAGCTTGTAGCGATACCTGGCGAAGGTCCAGGTGCGCTGCCCGTCCTCCACGCCCACGCGCCAGGGCTCGCCGAACATGGCGTGGATCTCCTCCTGCGTCGTCTGCTGGAGCCGGATGTCGCCCACGCGCGCGGCGGGGAAGTCGCGGCCGATCGTCGCGCATCCGCCCAGGCCGAGCGCGGCGACGAAGAGAAGAAGAGTGAGCGCCGCCAGGACCGTCGGCTTCGCCGAGAACGCTCGGCCCGAGCCCTCACCCCCGGCGGGCGCGCGTGCGCCGAACCCGTGCGTCATGGTCTTTCGCCCCCCACTGAGTCGTTCCCCCCGCGCCGCTCGAGCGCCGGAGATCCCCCCGCCGCCGCGGACGGCCCGGGACCCCGGGGATCTTGGCCTGCGCCGGCGATCCCGCCTGCCCGGACCGCATGACCCGAGCATCATAGGGGCCCCGGATGCCGATGCAAGCGCCCCCGTCGCGCGGCGCCTACGAGCGCGCGGCGGCGCGGGCGACGCGCATCGGTCAAGCGGCCTGATCCCTCCCGCGGCGCCTACGGGCGCGCGGCGGCGCCCTTCAGCGCCTCCAGCGCCCCGCGGGCCCCCTCGTGGTCGGGCTTGAGCGCCAGCGCCCTCTGATAGTGCTCGGCGGCTTCTCTGGCGCGGCCGAGCTGCTGCAGGGCCAGGCCCAGGTTGTAGTGGGCGCGATACTGGCCCGGGCGCAATCTCAGCGCGTCTCCGTAAGCCGCGACCGCCTCGCTCCAGTCGCCCCGCCGGGCGAGCGCGTTGCCCAGGTGCGTGCAGGCTTGCGCCGCCAGGTGATCCCGCGGCGCCGTCCCGCCCGGACGGCCGTCGCGCGCCGCGCGGAAGAGCGCGACCGCTTCGTCCAGCCGGCTCTGATCGGCGAGGAGACTGCCCAGGTTGATCGCCGCCTCCATGTGGTCGGGCCTGACGCGCAGCGCCTCGCGCAGGTGCTCCTCGGCTTCCCGCATCTCTCCCTGCTCGCGCAGCGCGGTGCCCAGGTTGTAGCGTGCCCCGGCGTGCAGCGGATCGACGCGGACCGCCTGGCGATAGGCGGCGAGAGCCCCGTGCGCATCCCCCCCGAGCGCCCGCTCCATGCCCAGATTGCAGAGCGCCCGCGCGCTATGCGGCCGGATGCGGGCCACCGATTCCCACATCGCCAGCGCGCTCCGGTAGTCGCGATTGCGCGCCATCGTGGCCGCCCCCAGCGCCAGGGCGACGAGCGCCAGGAGCGCCGCGCCGGCCGCCCTCCCGAGGCGCCGGCGGCCCGCTCCGCCCTCCCCGCCGCGCGCGGCCCAGCGGGCCGACAAGGCGTCGGCGCCCCAGACCGCCAGCACGATCACCGCCGCCAGCGGCAGGTACATGCGATGCTCGAAGGCGAGATCCTCGATCGGCACGATGCTCGAGGTCGGAGCGAGGATGACGAAGAACCAGGCCCCGAGGAAGCCGAGCCGCGGAGCCCGTCGCAGCGCCCAGGCGGCGGCCGCCAGCAGGCCCGCGAGCGCCAGCCCGGGCCAGAGCACCTGCGCCGTCCCCCGCGCCACGGTCCAGACGTAGTCGAGGCACAGCGGATGGGGCCAGAACGCCAGGCGCAGGTAGTGCAGGATCACGCCCGGCTGCGTCATGGCGTACTGCAGGGCGGTCACCTTGCCGAAGCCGAAGCCGGCGGTCGCCGAGCGCGGCCCTCCGGCGACGAGAACGGCCAGCAGCAGCCAGGTCGCCGCGAGCCCGGCGTGGACCGCCCCCCGCTCGCGCCAGGTCCGCCTCCAGGAGCCGGACAGGAAGGTCCGGTCGTAGAGCCCGACGATCAGCGGCGCCGTGACCGCCACTTCCTTGGTCGCCATCGCCGCGGCGCAGGAGAAGATAGCCGCG
>VGIY01000099.1 GCA_016867695.1 Candidatus Eiseniibacteriota bacterium
GAGCTGCTCCAGTCGGGCGTCCAGGGCGGCGAGGCCGGTCCTGCCGCGGGCGAGCATCCCGGCGCTGAAGTCGGGGTCGTGGGCGGCGTTCAGGGAGAGCTGGACGATCACCTCCCCGGGAACGGCATCCCTGACCAGCGTCGAGGGGGGGGTGAACTCGGGCGCGCGCGAGATGGCCGGAACGGGAAGGCACAACGCGGCGCAGACCATGACCAACACAGGGCTGATCCTCATGCGAGACCTCCTTCCTTCTTCCTCTTTCCTCTTTCCTCTTTCCTCTTTCCTCTTCCCTCTTCCTCTTCCTCTTCTTCTTCTTCCTCTTCCTTCTTCCTCCTCGCTTCCGCGCATGCTTGGTGCCGGAGTCGAACCGCATGCCGGACAGCGAGCGGATCCCCGAAGCCCCCCCCTCCGGGGCGACCGTCCGGTCCCTCCGGACCTCCGCCAGCATGCAGGCCCTGCGCGATTCTGCAAGAGCCTGGCAGGCCGCTGTTACGCGGGAGTTACGCCGCCTCGTCCGGATCCCCGCTCGCGAGGCGGCTTCCGGCACGGGGGAGACCCGGGTCGCCCCCTTGGGGACCGGCGCGCCCGAAGGGTCGATCCGGCCGCTCCCGGCGGCGGCGCAAGGCCCTTCCCAGCCCCCGCTTGATCGCCGCCGGGGCGCGGCTCTAGACTGCGCCGATGTCTGTCCGGTCCGGAGTCCCCGGAGGTCGCGGTCGTGCACCTGCCCCTGGTCATCCTGCCGGCGGCGCTGCTGCTGCTCCTGGCCTACTTCACCTACGGACGGCTGCTCACCCGCGTCTTCGGACTCGACCGCCGCCGCCCGACGCCGGCCGTGCGGCTCAACGACGGCGTCGACTACGTCCCCGCCAACCGCTTCTATCTCCTCGGCCAGCACTTCTCCGCCATCGCCGCCGCCGGCCCGATCGTCGGCCCGATCCTGGCCGGCCTCTACTTCGGCTGGCTGCCGGCGGTGCTCTGGATCCTGGCCGGCTCGATCTTCGTCGGCGGGGTGCACGACTTCGCCGCCCTGGTCGCCTCGATCCGCCACCAGGCGCGCTCGATCGCCGAGGTCGTCCGCCAGCACATGTCGCCGCGCGCCTACTACCTCTTCCTGATCTTCATCTGGCTCTGCCTGGTCTACGTGATCATCGCCTTCACCGACATCACCGCGGGGACCTTCGTCAGCGGCGAGGAGGGCGAGGGCGTCGCCTCGGCGAGCATGCTCTACCTGCTGCTGGCCGTGCTCATGGGCCTCTTCATCCGCGCGACGCGCATGTCCGAGAACCGGGCGACGCTGCTCTTCCTGCCGCTGGTCTTCGTCGCCATCTGGGCCGGGGACCTCATGCCGATCCGCATGCCGGGGATCGCGGGGCTCTCGCCGACGATCACCTGGGACTGGCTGCTGCTCGCCTACTGCTTCGTCGCCGCGCTGATCCCCGTCTCGCTGCTCCTCCAGCCGCGCGGATCGCTCGGGGGTTACTTCCTCTACGTCAGCCTGCTGGTCGGCGTCATCGGCGTCCTCTTCGGGGGTCTGCGCGTCCAGCACCCCGCCTTCCTCGGCTGGGGAGCGCTGCCGCGGCCGCTCTTCCCGATCCTCTTCGTCACCGTCGCCTGCGGAGCCTGCTCCGGCTTCCACGCGGTCGTCTCGACCGGCACGACCAGCAAGCAGCTCCACCGCGAGACCGACGCCAAGCTGGTCGGCTACGGGGGCATGCTGCTCGAGGGCTTCGTCGCCCTGATCGCGCTGGCGACGGTGATGATGCTCGCCCCCGGGAGCGCCGAGCTGAAGGGGTCGCCCAACCAGATCTACGCCTCCGGCGTCGCCCGCTTCCTCGAGGTCTTCCACATCCCCCGCGACAAGGCGATCGCGTTCGGGCTGCTCGCCTTCGCCACCTTCGTCTACGACACGCTCGACGTCTGCACGCGGCTCGGGCGCTACGTCTTCCAGGAACTGACCGGGTTGAAGGGCAAGTGGGGCCGCGTGCTGGCGACGGCGGCCACGCTGGCGCTGCCCGTCGTCTGCGTCACGCTGACGGTCCACGACGCGGCCGGCAACCTGGTGCCCGTCTGGCGCGTCTTCTGGACGCTCTTCGGCGCCAGCAATCAGCTCCTGGCCGCCCTGACGCTGCTGGCGATCTCGGTCTGGCTGAAGCGCCTCGGCAGGCCATGGCTGTTGAGCGCGCTGCCGATGGCCTTCATGATGGGGATGACGATGTGGGCGCTGGGGCTTATCCTGCGGCCTTGGGCGCCCGCGCTCGCCGGCCGCCCCGTGGCGGCCACGCCGGCCGAGGGCGCGACGGCGCTGGTGCTGATCGTGCTCGCCGTGCTGCTGCTGATCGAGGCTCTGGGGATCCTGCTGCGCCGCGGAGACGCGCGGGCCCCGGCCGCATCGGGGCCCTGAGCGCGGTCCCGGCCGCCGCGCGGGCGCCCGTCACGCGCGCCGCCCGCCCGGGGAAGGAAAGGAACCCGCATGAACTCCTGGAAGAGGCCTCAGCTCCTCGCCGCGCTCTCGGTCCTCGCCGCGCTCTCGGTCCTCGCCGCGTTCTCGGTCCTCGCCGCGCTCCCTGCCAGCAGCGCGCTCCCGGTCCTCGCCGCGCTCCCCTCGGGCGCCGGAGCCGCGGCGCCGGCGCCCCCCGAGGCGCCCCGCGTCCCGCATCGGCTCGAGGCGCACGGGCAGACGCGCGTCGACGACTACTACTGGCTGCGCGACCCGGAGAACCCGGCGACGCTCGCCTACCTGGAGGCGGAGAACGCCTATACCGAGCAGGTCATGGCCCACACGCGGGGCCTGCAGGACTCGCTCTTCGAGGAGATGAAGGGCCGGATCAGGAAGGACGACTCCACCGTTCCCTACTTCTACGAGGGTTGCTACTACTACGATCGCTACGAAGAGGAGAATGAATACCCCCTCTACTGCCGCAAGCGCGGCTCGCTCGACGCCCCCGAGGAGCTGCTGCTCGACGTCAACGAGCTCGCCGCCGGGCGCGACTACTTCGCCGTCTGGGGGCGCGAGGTCAGCCCCTCCGGCGAGATCTACGCCTTCGCCGCCGACACGGTGGGCCGCCGCTTCTTCACCATCCGTTTTAAGGACCTGACCACCGGCGCGCTGCTGGCCGACGCGATCCACGGCGTGACCAGCAACATCGCCTGGGCCAACGACGGCCGCACGCTCTTCTACGCCGCGCAAGACACCGTCACGCTACGCCAGCACAGGATCTACCGGCACGCGCTCGGCACCCCCGCCAGCAGCGATGTGCTCGTCTACGAGGAGTCGGACGAGACCTTCGACTGCGGCGTCTACCGCACGAAGTCGAAGGAGTATCTCCTGATCGCCTCCTATCAGACGCTGAGCAGCGAGTACCGCTTCCTCGACGCCGACGACCCGACCGGCGAGTTCGTCCTCCTCCAGCCGCGCGAGCGCGAGCACGAGTACTCGGTCGACCACGTCGGCGACCGCTTCTACATCCGCACGAACTGGGAGGCGCGCAACTTCAGGCTGATGGAAGCCCCCGTCGCCCGGCCGGGCAAGGAGCACTGGCGCGAGGTCCTGCCCCACCGCGACGAGGTCCTGCTGGAGGGCTTCGAGCTCTTCGCCGACTTCCTGGTGGTCGCGGAGCGAAGGGACGGGCTGGCCCGATTCCGGGTGATCCCGTCGGACGGCGGCGCCGGGCACGAGGTGGACTTCGGCGAGCCGGTCTATTCGGCGGCGATCGGCACGAACCCGGAACTGGACAGCTCCGTGCTCCGCTACGACTACGCCTCGCTGGTCACGCCCAGGTCGGTCTTCGACTACGACCTGCGCACGCGCGCCAAGACGCTGCGCAAGCAGGACGAGATCCAGGGCGGATACGACCCGGCCCTCTACCGCAGCGAGAAGCTGGCCGCCCCGGCGCGCGACGGATCGCGGGTGCCGATCTCGATCGTCCATCGCGCGGATGCGGTCCGCGACGGCCGCACGCCGCTGCTGCTCTACGCCTACGGATCCTACGGGATCAGCAGCGACGCCTCCTTCAGCGCGGCGCGCTTGAGCCTACTCGAGCGCGGCTTCGCCTACGCCATCGCCCACGTTCGCGGCGGCGAGGAGCTGGGGCGCCGCTGGTACGAAGAGGGCAAGCTGCTGAAGAAGTTGAACACCTTCACCGACTTCATCGACTGTGCCGAGTTCCTCATCGCCGAGGGCTACACTAGCGCCGATCGGATCTTCGCCGAGGGGGGCAGCGCGGGCGGATTGCTCGTCGGCGCCGTCGTCAACCTGCGGCCCGACCTCTTCCGCGGGGCGATCGCCGACGTGCCCTTCGTCGACGTCGTGACGACGATGCTCGACGAGACGATCCCCCTGACCACCAGCGAGTACGACGAGTGGGGCGATCCCCGGGACAGGACCTACTACGACTACATGTTGAGCTACTCCCCCTACGACAACGTGGCGCCGCGCGACTATCCCCACATGCTCGTCACCGCGGGCCTGCACGACTCCAACGTCCAGTACTGGGAGCCGGCCAAGTGGGTCGCCAGGCTGCGGGCGCTGAAGACCGACCGCCGCCGCCTGCTGCTGAAGACCAACATGGAGGCGGGCCACTTCGGCGCGAGCGGCCGCTTCCGCTACTACCGCGACTTGGCCCTGGCCTACGCCTTCATGCTCGACCTGGTCGGGCGCGAGGAATGAGGCCGCTCCTCGCAGGCCGCAGCCCCCGGCGGCGTCGCGGCCGAACGGGGCGAGCGCCGCTCACTCCGCCTGGCGGGCCAGCAGCGCGTAGAGCCAGTAGGGCCGCCGGCGGCTGATCAGCCGATTCAGGCCGTCGCAGCAGAGGCTGACCGGGTTGTGGCGCGAGCGCGGGAAACTGCGGTTTCCGCAGCCGGGGCACATGGCGATGCGCCCCTCGGGGACCTGGAACCGGCGCCCGCCCAGGCGCTGCCGCAGGCGCAGGAGCCCGGTCGGATAGGCCCGCACGCCCCGGCCCCCCTCGGCCGCGCGCAGGAGTCGGTATTCGGGGAAGTGCGCCGCCAGCGACTCGGCGGTGAAGCGGCGCTGGTGGCGCGAGGCGTTGAAGACGCGCCCGCAGTCCCGGCAGAGCAGTTCGTTGAGCTGGAGGTTCTCGCCGTTCGGAACGCTAAGCAGCAGATAGGGGGTTCCAAGCCGCCGGAACTCGTCGAGCGTGTCCAGGAAGTCATGCTCCAGCAGGTGTTCGAGCATCTCGCTGCAGAACAGCAGGTCGAACGCCCCGGCCCGTACCGGCAGCGCCGCCGATGAGGCGCAGATCCGCGGGACGCGCACGAAGGAGAGCGCCGCGCGGCTCCAGTCGATGCCGACAACCTCGAGTTGCCGCGCCAGCTCGTGGGTGATCACCCCGTTGCCGCAGCCGACATCGAGGACGCGCCGCACTCCCGGCGGGACCATAGCCATGAGCGCCCGCGCCTTCTCGGCCAGCTCGGGCGTGAGCACGAAGCGCTCCCAGTTCTCGTTGATCTCGTAGAATCCGCGCTCGTCAGGCTGCATGGCCCTCGTTCCCTTGCGCCCCTCGCCCGGCGATCCCGGTGCCGACGCGGCTAGGTGCCGGCGCGCGGCCGGGCGAAGGCGGATGGCCACGGGAAGCGGATCGTCGCTGGCACGACTGCACAGCGTAGGGCATGCCGAAGGCGGGTCAAGCGCGGCGGCCGGTCCGCGGCATCCGGCCGCGGGGCCCGGCCGCGAGGCCGCCCGTCATCCGATCGGCGGGCGTACCTGCCCGCAGCGAGTGCGCTCGCTGCGCGGCCGTTCCGGCCGCATGCCTCCGCGCCCCCGGAGAACACACCCCCGAGAACACCTATGCCGGCGGGGCCGGCGGGTGTATCATCCGAGTCGCCCCGGGGAGCCGCCGGCTTCCCGCGAGCCCAGCGAGACGACCCGACGCCGCGCCGAGGCCACCCCTCCCGTACGGCGCGGCGTGCGCGGTAGCGTACGGGGGGCAGCCGCCTGCCCGTGCCGTGGCATGAGGCAGGCAGGAGGTAGCCTGCCATGTCTCGCCCGAACCCTCCCCGACCCGTGCGACGCGCGGCGCGGCCAGCGTTGCGGGCCGCCCTCTCCCCCGTCGTCGCCATCGCCCGCCGGCGACCGGCTCGGCTCGCGCTGGCCTCGGTCCTCCTGATCTGCGCCGCGGCCGGCGCGCCGCGATCGGAACTCGAGCTCCAGGGGATCCACTGCCCGCCGACGCTCTGGCTCCACCAGGCGACCGAGTTCTCCCACTTCTCCGCCACGGTTCCCGAGGGCGACGCGCCGCCCTTGATCGACTGCAACGACGTCTTCTGCCGCGCCTGGCTGAAGACGGTCGACATCCCGATCGCCGGCGGGTGCATCCACGGGCGGCCGCTCCCGGGACGGCAGGTCACGATCTACGCCGTACGCGAGGACGGCCAGACGGAGAAGACTGTGGTCGCCTTGACCGACGCCCACGGCATGGCCACCGCCCTCTTCGACGACCTGCCAGTGAGCGGGAGCGTCGACCACGACCACTGCGCGCAGACGCCGAGCGGAACCTGGGAGTGCTACGAGTTCTACGCGGCCTACCACGGGTCGCCGGCCCGGCAGGAATACGGCGGGTGCGTCGTCGAGACGAGCTGCGAGTCGGTGCACAAGCACATGCTGCTCGAGGACTCGGAGGTCATCCCCGACTGCGGCGGAATCCCGGGCTGCGTCGAGCGCTGGGGGGGCGTGATCAGCCAGCTCGACCTGACGCTGACGATCAGCGCCGAGACGCTCGACGAGCCGCTCCTGGTGACGATCGACCGCCCCCCCGCGCCTCCGCCGGCGGGCATTCCCCCGGGGGCCGCGATCGTCGACTGGCGCCGAGTCGGCACCGAGAACACGACGCTCTATCCGCCGGCCGTGGCCGCGCTCGACTACTCGGAGTCGACGCTCCAGGGCTACGGCAACCTCGGCACGATGATCTACCGCCACCAGCCGGGCAGCGGCGGCTGGGCGCCGCTGCCGGCGCCGCCCGACCGCTCGGCCGTGGGGCGCCAGATCCGTTGGCCGCTGCAATGGGAGGGTTTCTATGCGCTCGTCGCTTTCGAGGACACCGACCTCGACGGCATCGAGGACGTCCTCGAGGAGAGCACCTTCATGACCGACCGCTACGTGCCGGACTCGGACCTGGACGGCCTGCCCGACGGTTTCGAGCAGATGCTCGCCTGCACGCTGCCGGCCCTCGCCGACACCGATGCGGACGGCTTCTCCGACGGGATCGAGGTCGCGGAGGGCACCGATCCCAATGACCCACGCGACTACCCGGGCGCCGTCGACCGGGGGGATCACGCGATCGGGGAGCTGCAGACGACGGTGACCGACAAGGGCATCTTCGGCTTCACCGATCTCGCCTCGCTCGACGGACTCGGCTTCGTCTATCCCGCCGGCGGCGCGAATCTGCTCTACGTGGGCGGCCTGTGGGCCGGGACGGGCGCCGACTACGTGGTCAACCGGGACTACGCCGCCGACTCGGCCGACTGGGAGGTGGCCGCGCACCCCGACGGGCACATCGTCTTCAGTTCGTCGGCCGAGGTCGAGCAGATCCTCCGCTCGGCCTACAACGACAGCCCCCACCCGCTGGCCAAGTGGCTGCGCGTGGAGCAGGAGACGAGCGCCTGGTCGACGCCCCCCGACGACGCCCTCGTGCTGGAGCGATTCGAGCTGCGCAGCGAGGGCCTCGAGCCCGTCGCCGGTCTCTTCGTCGGGCAGTTCCTGGACTTCGACATCACCGCCGAGACCGCCACGTCCAATCTGGGCACGACCGACCCGCAGCGCAACCTGATCTACATGTGGCGCGCCGAGTCCGCCCTCTACGCGGGCGTCATGCTGATCGAGCCGGCTACGGCCGCCAACCTGACCTTCATCCACAACCCCACCTTCGTCTGGCCGAACCAGCGCGTCCTCGACGCCGACAAGTTCGCCTTCCTCTCCGCCGCCGACCCGCAGCACAGCGTCCCCGAGGCGCCCGCGCCGGCCGACTGGAGCGTGCTCGTCTCGGCCGGTCCGCTCGAGGTATCGATCGAAGAAACGACCGCGGTCGGCTTCGCCCTCGTCGCCGGCGCAAGCCCGGCGGAGCTGATCGCCCACGCCGACCGGGCGCGCGCCCGGTATCACTCCCTCTACGGGGGCGGGATGTCAGCGGAGGGCATGGGCCGCGCCGCCGCGCCGCCCCGGACCACGGCGAGCCCGAACCCCTTCGTGGATCGGACGACGATTCGCTGTCTGCTTCCTTCCGGCGCGCCGGCGCGGCTCGGCGTCTATGACGCCGCCGGCCGGCTGGTGCGCCGACTGACGGAGGATCCGGCGCGGCTCCCGGGAGAACGGATCTGGATCTGGGACGCGCGCGACGACCTCGGAAGAAGGGCACCCGCCGGCCTCTACCACTATCGATGGGGCGCCGGAGATCGGGAGGGCACGGGCAGGCTCATGCTCCTGCGCTGAATGGCCCTGTGCGTCGCGGCCGTCTGGCCCCGACGAAACGAGACCGCTCAGGCCTCGGCGCTCCCCTTCGG
>VGIY01000100.1 GCA_016867695.1 Candidatus Eiseniibacteriota bacterium
GCGTCCGCCGCCGCCACCGAGACCAAGGTCGACTTCATCACCGTCGCCGATCCGGCTCCACCGCCACCTCCGCCACCGCCGCCTCCGCCGCCGACACTCCTCGTCGCCGAGTTCCAGGCTCGGCCCACCTTGGGCACGGCTCCCCTGACCGTGGAGTTCGACGACCTCTCCACGGGCGAGCCGACCTCCTGGGCCTGGGACTTCGGCGACGGCGCGACCTCCGCCGAGCGCCATCCCCGGCACACCTACGAACGGGCCGGCGTCTACACGGTCGCCCTCACGACCGCCAACGCGGGCGGGTCGAGCACGATCACTCGTCTGGATCACATCACGGTCGCGCCGCCCCGGCTCCTGCCGGTGGCCGACCTGGCGGCGCAGCCGACCGCGGGCGTGTCCCCGCTGACCGTGAGCTTCGAGGACCGGACGGCGAACGACCCGATCGCCTGGGTCTGGGACTTCGGAGACGGCGGGATCTCGTTCGAGCAGAGTCCCGTCCACACCTACACCGCCCCGGGCTGCTACACGGTCATCCTCAGGTCGACGAACGCGGGAGGCACGGACTCCACGATCGCCTACGGCTTGATCACCGTCGGCGCTTCAGCGACGGCGGCGTTCGGCCTCTCCCCGTACCAGCCCAACCCGATCGGCTCGACGGGCACGATCGCCTACGCCATTCCCGAAGAGGGCAGGGTGCGTCTCGAGCTGATCGGTGTCGAAGGCGGGCGCGTGGCGATTCTGGAGGACGGCTACCGCGGCGCCGGCGAGCATCAGGTCCCGCTCGGCGCGCGGCCGCGCACCGCCGGCCTCTACTTTATGCGACTGACCTGGGAGGGCGAGGTGCGGACGAGGAAGATCCTGCTCGTTCAGTGACCGGAGGCATCCACCGCACGCGATGCGGACGGCGCGGGGGGTGTCACCCGGGCGCCAAGGCCCGATAGGCACCCCCACGGGTTGCGCTGCGCAACCGGCCCGTCCGGCGGCGACGGCGGCATGCCCTCGAGCCAGGGATGCGTCCCCGCGGGGTCCGCTGCGCTTCCGGCCCGCCCGCCCGCCGGCGGCGACCCCTCATCCCCGGGAGTCGTTCCCGCCTGCTCCGCGGCGCCCGCTCCCCCTCCGGGCGACGAGCTCCTCGTAGTAGGCCGCCGTTCGGTCGACCATCGCCTGCACGCTGAAGGCGCCGGCGACCTTCCTGGACTCCTCCCCCATTCGCGCCGCGAGCGCCCGATCGGCGAGCAGACGTCCGATCCTGTCGGCCGCGGCGGACGGATCCCCCGCCGGCACCAGAAACCCGTTGGCGCCGTCGGTCACGAGCTCCCCGTTCCCGCCCACATCGGTGCAGACGACCGGCAGTCCGGCGGCCATGTACTCGAGGATGGCGTTGGCCTGGCTCTCGGAATCGGAGCAGAGCGCCCCGACGTCGCAGGCCTGGAGCAGCGGGAGGAGGTCCGTCCGGCGGCCGAGGAACTCCACTCTCTCCGACACGCCCTCCGCCCGGGCCAGCGCCTCGAGCGAGGCCCGCTCGGGCCCGTCGCCCACCAGGAGGATGCGCACGCGCGGGTGCCGCCGCACGATGTCCGCGGCGGCGCGGATGAGGATGTCGTGCCGCTTGACGCGGCGCAGATTGCCCACCGCGATCACGTGGGCGTCGGCGGGATCCAGCGAGCAGCCCCTCAGGATCCCTTCGCGTCCGGCCCGGTCCGGCGGCGGGGACGAAGGGGCGGGCGTGCCGTTGGGGATCACCCGCACCCTCTCTTCTCCCACCCGCTCCCCCTCGACGAGCGCCCGCGCCGCCCAGCGGCTGTTGGCGATGAAGCCCGTCGCCATCGCGTCCAGGAAACGCAGGAGGAGCAGGCCGGCGCCGCGCCGCCAGTAGATCGTCCCCCGGCGAGTGGACACGATCGTCCCGCGGCGGGCGAGGAAGGCGCACAGCGTCCCGATAGTGTTCCCGTCGCGGAAGTGGGTCTGGACGACATCGATCCCCTCGCGGGCCAGGAAGCGGGAGAGGCGCAGCATGCTCAGCCAGGTCCGGGGGGAGCGCAGCCTCGTCGCCTCGAAGACGCGCATGTCGAGGGCGGCGGGATTCTCTTCCTGCCAGCGGGTCGCCCTGAGGCAGACGACATAGGGGCAGAACCGCGCCCGATCCAGGTTCCGGGCGAGGAGGATGAGCTGCCGCTCGGTGCCGCCCATCGACTCGTCGATGGCGTCGATGACCAGGGCGACGCGGATCGGGCGCTCCTCCATGGGGGCCAGTCTCGCCAAGCGCCCCGCCGCCATCAAGGCGCATTCGCGGGGCGCGAGCGTCTCCCGCGGAACTCCTCGCCCGAGCCTTCCGGGAGCCCCTCCTGTTGTCGCTTCTTCCGACACTCCTCCCCGGCGCTCTCTTCAGCTCCCAACCGACTGCGCCGCAATCATCGCCCGGACAGACGAACTCCCGGCTCCCGACGAAGGTGTCGTCCGAACCGACGAATACGGGTCGCGAATGCCCGGCGGGAACCTCGGGTCCGTCCGCGCAGTTTCTTCACCCACATAGCGCTTCGCGATCTTTGAATTCGCAGCATGAGATGTGCTAGAATCAGGTCGGGCGAAGTGCACTCGCGGCGGATGCCGCGGATGGAGCATGGATCGGGCGTCTTTGAGACCGTGCGTCTCGGAGCAGGGCGATAGGTAGCATCGGAGGTTTGCCATGAAGCGGATCGTGTTTCTTCTAGGGGTCTTGGCCATTCTTGCGGCGTCGGCGCCACCCGCCCACGCCGCGGTCTTCACGCTGACCGACCTCAACTCGGTCTTCCAGATCGACAGCGCCTTCGGCGCCGATCTCTGGACGGTCGACGGCGTCTCGCAGCTCTACGAGCAGGGCTTCTGGTTCCGCATCGGCGACGACAGCGCGGAGCAGAGGCTGGGCAACTTCTACTCCAACGGGTGGGTGGATCCGGGCGGCAGGACCGCGACGCTGCAGTTCGTCCACAACAGCTTCACCGCCGACATCGTCTACACGCTGACCGGCGGGACGATCGGCAGCCGCACCTCGGATGTCGCCGAGACGATCCGGATCATCAACACGGGCGGCGGAAGCCTGCCGATGCGCTTCTTCCAGTACTGCGACTTCGATCTGAACGGGACCCCGGGCGACGACAAGCTCTGGTTCCCGAATGCCAACACCGTGCGCCAGGTCGACCTGGGCAGCGGCGCCATGGTGTCGGAGACAGTGGTCACCCCCGTGGCCACGCGCTACGAAGGCGACATCTTCGCCAACACGAGAAGCCGGCTCGAGGACGACCTGCCGACCACGCTGAGCAACCTGCCGGCGCCCGGCGGGTTCCTGACCGGGGATGTCACCTGGGCCTTCCAGTGGGACCGCACGCTGCCGCGCAACGGCACGTTCATCATCAGCAAGGACAAGCACCTGGATGTCGTCCCCGAGCCCGGGACTCTGCTGCTGCTCGGCCTGGGTCTGGTCGGGGCGGAGGTGACGCGGCGGCGCAGGAAGAAGGCCTGATCCTTCCTCGCCTCCTCAGGCGAAATCCTCCGGTGGGATCGCGGACGGGCCCCTCGCGGGGCCCGTCCCTTTTGTGCCCCCGAACGCCGGGGGCGGACCGATCGGATCCGTCCGGCCTCGCCCGGCGGGGCAATCGGGGAGTGGCGCGCCCCGCGGGGCATGCTACTGTCGTCGCGTCTCCCCGGCTGGGGCGGCGATCGACGATCCACTCCGAGGTAGCGCATTGACACGGCTGTCCCGACTGGCGCCTCCGCTCGCCCTGCTCGCCATCCTGGCGATCGGCTACGGGCCGGTCGTCGTCGAGATGGTCCGGGACTGGGCCCGGGACGCGAACTACCACCACGGCTTCCTGATCCCGCTCGTTTCCGGATACCTCATCTGGAGGGGCCGCGGCCGCCTGCGCCGGGCGGAGAGCGCCCCCTCGATCCTCGGGTTGGCCGGCGCGCTCGCGGCCGCGGCGCTCTTCGTCCTCGGCAGCGCGGGCGCCGAGGTGTTCACCCAGCGGATCAGCCTGCTCCTGCTCCTCGGATCCCTGGTCCTCTTCCTGCATGGCCGGCATCACCTGCGCCTGGTCGCCTTTCCGCTCGCCTTCCTCCTCTTCGCCGTGCCGCTTCCCTATCTGATCTACTACGGGCTGACCGGCCCTCTGCAGGCCTTCGCCGCCAAGTGCGCCATATGGGGGCTGCGCCTCGTCGGCGTCCAGGCCCTGGCCGAGGGCAACATGATCCACCTGGCCAACACGAGCCTGGAGGTGGCCGAGGCCTGCAGCGGGATCCGCTCGCTCTACGCCTTCCTGGCCGTCGGGGCTCTCGTGGCCCACTACACGCCTCTGCCGCTCTGGGGTCGCCTGGCGATCTTCCTGTCGACGATCCCGCTCAGCGTGGCCGGCAATGCCGTGCGCGTCTGGGGCAGCGGCATGGGCGCCTGCATGGTCGGCCCCGAGGCCACGACCGGGACCCTTCACGAGCTCTTCGGGCTGCTCGTGTTCGTCGTCTCCCTGGTGCTGTTCCTGATCATCAAGAAGGTAGCCGGAAAGCTATGGTCATCCGACACGTCATCGCCATCCTCGTCGTCGGAGCCGCCGCCTTCTATGGGGCCGGGCTCCGCGGGGACCGGGCGTTCTCCGGGGCGCTCCCCGACCTCGACCGACTCCCCCGCGAGCTGAACGGCTGGCGGGGGGAGGACGTGCCGACCGGAGAGGGCGCCGCGCGCGTGCTCGCCGCGGACGCGGCGCTGCAGCGCGTGTATCGGCGCCCCGGCGGAGCCGAGGTGTGGCTCTTCGTCGCCTACTTCGCCCAGCAGCAGGTCAACTCGCAGATCCACTCCCCCCGGCACTGCATCCCGGGCGGAGGCTGGAGGGTGGGCTTCGTCCGACCGGAGGTCCTGGAGATGGGGGCCGCGCGCAGGCCGGCGACGCGCATGCGGATCCAGCGGGACGGCCATGCCCAGGATGTCTTCTACTGGTTCACGACGCGCGGCGGCACGACCGCCGGAGAGTTCCCGCTGAAGTGGGACCTGGTGCGAAACTCGCTCGCCGGCCGGCCGACGGACGCCTTCTTCGTGCGCTACAACGCGCCGACCGCCGACTCCACCGCGCTCCGTCAGGTCATGGGAATGCTCGACGGGCCTCTCGGCGAGGCGATGGCCGAGGTCGGACTCCGGTGAGCCCCGCCCAGGATCGCCCGGCGCCGGGAGCCGCCTTCTCCGCCGATGTCGAGGACTACTTCCAGGCCGAGGCGCTGCGGGCCCACTGCCCCCGCGAGGCCTGGGCCTCGGCCGAGGATCGCACGGAAGCGAGCACCGACCGCCTGCTGGAGATCCTCGCCTCCCGGGCGATCCGCGGCACCTTCTTCATCCTCGGCTGGACCGCCTCGCGCCACCCCGGCCTGGTGCGCCGCATCGCCGCGGCCGGGCACGAGGTCGCCTCCCACGGCAGCGATCACGAGCTCATCTACCGCCAGAGTCCGGACGCCTTCCGCGACGACGTGCGCCGCGCCCGGCGGCTGCTTCAGGACCTTAGCGGCCAGGAGGTGATCGGCTACCGCGCCCCCTCCTACACGATCGTCGCCCGCACGCGGTGGGCGCTGCCCATCCTGGCCGAGGAGGGCTACCGCTACGACTCGAGCATCTTCCCGATCGCGCGGCGCCGCTACGGCATCCCCGGCGCCCCGCGCATGCCGCATCGCATCGCCCTGGCGGGGGGCGGCACGATCGCCGAATTCCCTCTGCCCACGGTGCGCTTCGGCCCGGTGAATGTCCCGCTGACCGGCGGCGCCTACCTGCGCCTCCTGCCCTGGCGCTATCAGCTCTGGGCGGTGCGCAGGAGGATCGGGGCAGGAAGCCCCTTCGTGCTCAACGTCCACCCCTGGGAAC
This sequence comes from Candidatus Eiseniibacteriota bacterium, assembly GCA_016867695.1. Taxonomy (GTDB): domain Bacteria; phylum Eisenbacteria; class RBG-16-71-46; order CAIMUX01; family WJJG01; genus VGIY01. Next base: position 5,870 of record VGIY01000100.1, read on the forward strand.
TCGATCCGGACCAGCCGCGCTTCCCGGTCGGGTGGCGCACGCGCTGGACGCACTATCACAACCTGGACCGCGCGGAGGCGCGCCTGAAGGCCCTCCTGGGGGAGGGGACCTTCGGCACGCTGGCCGAGGTTCTGGGCCGGCTCGGGCTCCTCACGGATCCGGCCGGGACGGGTCCCATCGATGTCGGGCGATGACAACCGCCTGCTGCCCGGAGACACGCAGAGCCCGCCGGGCGCCTCCCCCCCGGGGGAGGCCGCCGGCGGTCTGCACCGCCGTCTGGCGCTGAACTCCTTTTCCAATGTCTCCCGCTTCGTCGTCTTCCTGGGGGGCGCGCTCCTCCTGACCCCCTTCGTCGTGCGCACGCTGGGGGACGCGGCCTACGGCTTCTGGGTCGTGCTGCTCTCCTTCGTCGGCTACGCGGGGATCCTCGAGCTGGGCGTGCAGCCGGCGGTGATCAAGCTGGTCGGGCAGCATCGCGGCAACCCGGACCGGGAGAGGCTGGAAGAGCTGATCACGGCCGCGCTCGTCTTCTTCGCCGCGGCGGGCCTGCTGGCCTCCCTGCTGGTGGCCTTCGTGCTCCCGCCGCTCGTGCCCCATCTGGTCAAGGACCACCAGGGACTCGGAGAGCTGCGGGCGCTCTTCGCCCTGATCGCCGCCGATGTCCTGATCCTCTTCCTCAACTACGTGTTCGCCGGAATCCTCTACGGCTGGCAGCTCTACCACGGCAAGAACCTGATCGACATCGCCGCCTGGGTGATCAACGCGCTCCTGCTCGTGGCCTTCCTGCAGCATGGAGGCCTGCTGCTCCTGGCGGCCAGCAAGACGGCCACCGACCTGCTCGCGCTGCTGGCGACAGTGCTCCTGTGCCGGCGCGCCCTGCCGGGCGTGCGCTTCTCCTGGGGGCGGGTCGGGCGCGGCTCCTTCGGCGCGCTGCTCGGCTTCGGCGGCAAGCTCTTCGCCTCGGCCACCTCGAAGAGGATCTCGAACTACGCCCAGCCGCTGATCCTGAGCTCGCAGATCTCCGCAGCGGCGACGGCGTTCTTCTCCATCCCGGCGCGGCTGGTGGACTACGCGCAGCAGATCGCCTGGGCGCTCTCGACCGGGTTCATGCCCATGTTCAGCGAGCTCGACGGCCGCAACGAGAGCGAGTTCCTGCGCTCCATCTACCTGCGCTACTCGCGCTACATCCTGCTCTTGACGCTGCCGATCCTGGTCCTGATCCTCGTCTACGGACCCGACTTCATCGCCCGCTGGATCGGCCCCGAGTACGCGGCGAGGGGACGCGACGCGCTCTACATCCTGGCCGCCGCCGTGTTGATCGAGGGGCTGCAGCCGCTCATCTGGCGCCTCTTCACCGGCGTCGGGCGAGTGAACTTCCTGGTCGCCGTGTCGGCCGCGGCCTCGCTGCTGAGCATCGCTCTCGGGCTGCTGTGGGTCGGTCCGCTGGGCATCGCCGGCGTGGCGCTGGGCGTGCTGGTCACGACGGCGGCCAGCCAGGTCCTGCTCTTCGGCTACGCGAGCCGCTACCTGGGCCTCTCGCCGCTCCGGCAGATGCGCGAAGTCCAGGGCCGCCCGCTGCTCGTCGGCGCCCTCCACTTCGCCCTGGCCTGGGCCCTCGCCCGCGCGCTCGGGGCGGACACCTACCGGGTCATGGCCCTCGGCGCGCTCCTCTCCCTGATCGGGTACGCGCCCGCGGCCTTCCTGTCTCTGCGCCCGGCCGAGCGGAGCAAGCTCCTCGAGCTGGCGCGCTCGGCGCTGCGGCGCCTGCGGCGCTGGCGGCGTTGACGCCCTAGCTTCTTCTCCGCCTCGCCAGCGCGGCGCCCAGCAGCCCCGCGCCTAGCAGGAGCATCGTCCCCGGCTCGGGCACCGGCGGAACCGCTCCCACAGTGTCCGGGACGAGCAGATGGCCCGCCAGCGACCCGTCCGCCGGGGGCAGCAGCGGATCGAAGTCCGGGTTGCCGAAGCCGGCGTTGTAGGCGTAGTTCATGCCGAAGCCTCCGGCGGCACCGTTCTTGGAGTAGAAGTCGCCCCACACCGGCGCGCGGCGCGTCAGGAACTCGATGCGGGTCTCCGTGCCGAAGGCCTCGTCGAACTTGATGCCGTAAAGCGGCCCGGGCATTCCGGGATTCCCGGGGCCGGCGGAGAACCAGCCGACCTCCAAGGGGCCGAAGTCGCCCCCGGACCAGAGTATGTCGCCGATCGTGAAGCCCGCGGACACCTCCAAGATGAAGTGGCTCGTCTCGCCGACGGGATGGCTGAACCCATAGGCGTAGCGCCAGGCGTTCCAGCCCGAGTCGAAGGAGACGTCCCATTCGAGCACGGTCGGACCGGTCCGGATCCAGTTGCCCCCGCCCAGGATGCCCAGGTCGAGGCTGCTGAGCGAGCCTACATAGGCCGATGCGGTCGATGCCGGGACAGCCACGAGCGCGAGAGCAAGGCCGAGACCCCACCACCTTTGCGCGAGTCTGCTCTTCATGGATGCTTCTCCCCCGTCTTCACGGATGTCTCTCCCAGTTGCGCCCCCGGAGGGGATCAGATTCACCTCGCGTAACGATTGTACCACACTACAC
>VGIY01000101.1 GCA_016867695.1 Candidatus Eiseniibacteriota bacterium
GCACCAGCCGCCCGACGCCGTAGCGGGCTTGCAGATGGAGACGCACCGCTTCGGCCTTGCCCGGCTCCCCGCAGCGGTCGATGACGACCGTCTCGCCGTAGTCGTCGGCGTCGGCGGTGCTCACGCCGCAGACGTCGAAGCCCGCCCAGCGGAACTCCTCGCGCATCCGCGCCGCCAGGCGGGGCACGCCGCAGCCGTTGCTGACGAAGACGCGGACCTGCTCGTCGGGACGGATCACGCCCCGCTCCGCAGGCCGGGCCGTGGCCGGCGCGCCGCCGGCCGAGGGGCGCTCGAGCAGCGCGGGCAGGCCGCGCGCGGCGCTCCCCTCGCGCGGCGACGGCGGCGCGGGCGCCTCGCCGCCCGGCCGCAGCCAGCCGAGCATCGAGGCGGCGAAGACGAGCAGCACGGCCAGCAGCGCGAGGCCGAAGAGGCCCCGGGCCGCGCCGGCGATCCCGCTGCCCCGGCGGGCTCTCCCCCCTCGACGGCCGCTCACGGGAAGACCCTCCGCAGGCGCTCCCAGGAATCGCAGGGCCTCTCCGGGATCAGCTTCAGACCCGCGATCAGGGGCAGGTAGTTGATGTCGCCGCGCCACCGCGGGATGATCTGGAAGGCGAGGTGACCGCCGGCGCCCGAGTTGTAGCCGAGATTGAGCGCGTCGCAGGCGTAGGCGCTCGCCAGGGCCGCCTCGCTGCGTCGCACCCACTGCTCGAGCTCGTCGCGCTCCTCGGCCGTCAGCGCGGGGAAGCTCGCCACGTGCCGCCGCGGGAAGACGAGCAGGTGCCCGTTGTTGAAGGGCGTGTCGGCCACGCGCACGCAGACCCGCTCGCCGGCGGCGAGCAGCAGCGTCTCGACGCCCGCGGAGCCCCCCGCGGCGGCGGCGGCCTGCGCCCGGCAGAGCGGGCAGCCCGCCCCGCCGGCCGGGCCGCGAGCGACGGCGATCCGCTCGACCTCGGCCAGGTCCGCCGGGGTGTTCACGCCGAGGATCTCCCCCGCGTCCCTGAGGTGGTGCGTCCCGACCCTGCGCCCCTCGCGGCGCAGCAGGCCGATGACGTCGGTCAGGTAGTACTCCCCCTGCCGGTTCGCGGCGCCGATGAGGGGCAGGGCGCGGCGCAGATCCGCGGCGGCGAAGGCGATGATGCCCGAGTTGATCTCCCGGATCCCCTCCTGTCCCGGGGCGAGGTCGCGCCGCTCGACGATCGCGCTGCAGAAGCCGAGCCGGTCGCGGACGATGCGCCCGTAGGCGCCCGGCTCGTCCAGCGTGGCGGTCAGGATCGTCGCCGCGTTCTCCTCCACCCGGTGGCGCTCGAGCAGCTCCTGCAGCGTTGCCGGCCGCAGCAGCGGAACGTCGCCGTAGAGCACGAGCAGATCTCCCGAGAATCCTTCCAGGCTCGGGAGGGCGCAGCGGACGGCGTCACCCGTGCCCCGCTGCTCCTCCTGGAGGGCGACCTCCCCGTCGGCCAGGGGGATCGCGCGGCGGATCGCCTCCAGGCCATGCCCGAGGACGACGACCAGCCGCCGCGGCGCCAGCGCGCGGGCGCAGCGCAGCACGTGGGCGAGCAGCGGCTCGCCGGCCGCGGGGCGCAGCACCTTGGGCATGTCGGCGGGCATGCGCGTGCCCTTGCCCGCCGCCAGGATGACGATCGCCAGCTCGGCCACGCTCATTCCCCCTTGAGCGCCATCCGCTCGGCCATCCGGCCGCCGGGGACGTTGATCAGCAGGTTGTCGATCAGCCGCGTCCGACCCAGGCGGGCGGCGACGGCGATCAGCGTGCGGCCGGAGAGCACCGGCCGCTCCTCGAGCGTCTCGGGGTCAACCAGCGCGATGTACTCGACCTCGAACCGCGTGCCCTCGGTGAGCTGGGCGCGCATCCGCTCGATCAGCGCCTTCGCGTCGCGCAGCCGCTCGATCAGGATCGCCCGCTGCGCGGCGCGCAGCACGCGGTAGAGCTGCGGGGCCTGGGCGCGCTCCTCGGGCGTGAGGTAGGCGTTGCGTGAGCTCATCGCCAGCCCGTCGGCCTCGCGCACCGTGGGGCAGGCGACGATCTTCGCGTCGACGCTCAGGTCGTCGATCATGCGCTGGAGGACGACGATCTGCTGGGCGTCCTTCTGGCCGAGATAGATCCGCTGCGGCTGGACGATGCCGAGCAGCTTCATGACCACCGTGCAGACGCCGTCGAAGTGGCCCGGGCGGGAGGCGCCGCAGAGCCGGAGTCCGATCTCCCCCACGCCGATCCGGGTGGTGAACCCGGGCGGGTACATCTCCTGGTTCTCGGGAATGAAGACCGCGTCGACCTCGAGCTCGCGGGCGCGGTCGAGATCGCGGGCCAGATCGCGCGGGTAGTGCTCGAAGTCCTCTCCGGGGCCGAACTGCAGCGGGTTGACGAAGATGCTGACGACGACGAAGTCGTTCTGGCTCCGCGCCCGGCGGATCAGGGCGAAGTGGCCCTCGTGCAGGGCGCCCATCGTCGGCACGAATCCGACCGTGCCGCCCGCCTCGCGCGCCGCGCGCGCCAGGCGGCGCATCGACTCGGCCGACTGCAGGCGCTTCGTGCCCGCCGGGGCGGCACGCTTGCCCCCCCCGCGGGCGCCGTGCGGACGCGCGCCCGACGCGCTCTTGCTCATGCTGCCCCCCCCTGCCCGCGCCGCTGCCGAGGGCCGGACGGCCCCTCGGCGCCCCGGCCCGGCGATGCCTTCGGGGCCGAAGCCTCCCGACCCCCCACGGCCGGTCCTGCAGGCGCCTCCCCGGCCGGTCCCGCCGCCTTGTCGGCGACCGATCCCGCCTGCGCCTCCCGGGCCGGTCCCGCCGCCTTGTCGGCGGCCGATCCCGCCGGCGCCTCCGCGACCGGGCCCGCCGGATCGGCGCAGTGCTCCGGCGCGGGGAACTCCCCCGCCGCCACCGCCTCGGCGTAGGCGCGCACCGCGCCGGCCACGACCTCGGCCCCCTCGACGAAGCGCCGCACGAAGCGCGGCTTGAACTCGGTGAAGAGCCCGAGCATGTCGTAGAGGACGAGCACCTGTCCGTCGCAGCCGGGCCCCGCCCCGATCCCGATCGTCGGGATGCGCAGCGCGCCGGTGATCTCGCGCGCCAACGCCGCGGGGATCGCCTCGAGAACGATCGCGAAGCAGCCCGCCTGCTCCAGCGCGCGCGCGTCCCTGCGGATGGCCTCGCCCTCCCCCGCGGCGCGCCCGCGCACGCCGTAGCCCCCGAAGGCGAGGATCGACTGCGGCGTCAGGCCGAGGTGGCCCATGACCGGGATCCCCGCGTCGACCAGCATGCGCACGGCCGCCGCCGAACGCTCGCCGCCCTCGATCTTGACCGCGTCGGCCCGCCCCTCGCGGACGAGCCGTCCGGCCGCCTCGAGCGCCCGCTCGGGGCTCACCTGGAAGCTGAGGAAGGGCATGTCGGCGACGACCAGCCCCCAGGGCCGGGCGCGCGACACGGCGCGCGTGTGGTGGATCATCGCCTCGAGCGTCACCGGCAGCGTGGACTCGTGCCCCAGAATCACCTGGCCGAGGCTGTCCCCGACCAGCAGCACCGGGATCCGGCACTGATCGAGGATGCGGGCGAACGTGGCGTCGTAGCAGGTCAGCACCGGGATGCGGCGCCCCTTGCCCTTCCAGTCGACGAGTTCGGGGACGGTCATGCGCGCCGGCGCCCTGGGACTCATGGCGACACCCCCTGCCCTTCCGCTCCGGCCCGGAAGAACGCGCTGCCCTCGTGCAGCCGCAACGCGGCCGCCAGCAGCTCCTCGGCCGCGCCCGGGTCGGCGACGAAGTCGGTCTCGGCGGCGTTGACGATCAACACCGGCGAGCCGCGGTAATGGGTGAAGAAGTAGGCATAGGCCTCGGCCAGCGTCTCCAGGTACGCGGGGTCCATGTCGCGCTCGAAGACCCGGCCGCGCTTGGTCACCCTCGACAACAGGACCTCCGGAGAGGCCTGCAGATAGACGACCCGGTCCGGCCGCGCCAGATCGCGCTCCATCAGGGCGAAGATCTGGTTGTACATCTCCAGCTCGTGGTCGTCGAGGTTGATGTGGGCGAAGATGCGGTCCTTGTCGAACATGTAGTCGCTGACGACGACGTCGCGGAACAGGTCGCGCTGCAGCAGCGCGCGCTGCTGGCGGTAGCGGCTGAGGAGGAAGAAGATCTGCGTCTGGAAGGCATGGGCCCGCCGGTCCTTGTAGAAGTGGGCGAGGAAGGGGTTCTCCTCGACCTCCTCGAGCAGCGGATAGGCGCCGAGCAGGGCGGCGAAACGGCGCGCCAGCGTGGTCTTGCCCACGCCGATCACCCCCTCGACGGCGATGTAGCGAACGCTCTCGGCCTCCATGCCGCGCCTCATTCCCGCTGCCCCGCTCCGTCGCCGCCCGGACTCCGCCCGCCGTTCCAGACCCGCACGCCCCGCCGGTCGCAGGCGGCGAGCAGGTCGCGCGCCGTCCGCCCCAGGCGCGGGTGGCGCCACTCGGGCAGCACCTCGGCCAGCGGCGCCAGCACGAAGGCGCGCTCGTGGAGTCGCGGATGGGGCAGGCTCAACGCCGCGCCCTCCCGCTCCTCGCCGCCGCAGAGGAGCAGATCGATGTCGATCGTCCGCGGCCCCCAGCGTTCTCCGCGCGCGCGCCCGAGCCCCGCCTCGACGGCCAGGGCCGCGGCCAGGAGCGCCTCGGGCGGCGCGGCGCTCTCCAGGAGCACGACTTGGTTCAGGTAGCGCCCCTGCCCGGGAGGGCCGCCCAGCGGATCCGTCTCGTAGAGGCGCGAGACGGCGACAGGCTCACCCAGCCGCCGCGCGATCTCCCGGCGCGCCGCGGCCAGGGCCCTCGCGCGCGCCCCCTGGTTGCTGCCCAGCGCCAGCGCCACCGGCCGAGTCATCGGCGCCCGCCTCGCTCCGCCCCGCCGCCCGCGCTCAGGGGACCACGCGCGGCATCTCCATCTCCACCTCGACGCAGCTCAGGTGGGCGTCGAAGGGCAGGCTCAGCTTGCGCACCCGGACGAGCACGCGGCCGACGGCGAAGCGGTCGAGGATCGCCTCGCCGATGGCGCGGGCCAGAGCCTCGATCAGATGGTAGTCGCGCGCCTCGCTCACCTCGCGGATCGCCTCGTAGACCCGCTGGTAGTCGATCGTCCGGGTCAGGTCGTCGCTCGCCCCGGCGGCGGAGAGGTCGAGCGACATCTCGACGTCGAGGGTCACCTTCTGGACCCATTCCTTCTCCAGGTCGCCGGTGCCAAGTCTCGGGAATACCGTGACTTCCTTGAGTCGGATGACATCCATGACGACCCTTCTCCCCCACCATGGCCCCCCAGAAGGTAGGAGAGGCACCCGACGCGCGCAACAGGAAGCTTTTGATGGACATCTCCTGTCGGGCGTGGAGTATGCGATGCGGTCGCGTTCTTCTCGCCGCGGCGCGGAGGCGGAGGTGCAGGCACGCCCGCTCAGGATCTGGATGGTCAGCGCATCCTACCTGCCCTACTACGGCGGCATCACCGAGCATGTCTGGAACCTGAGCGGGGAGCTGGCCGCGCGCGGGCACGCGGTCACCATCCTGACGGGCCGCCCCTGGCGCCCGATCGGGTCGACGGAACCCGATCCCCCGGGCGTTCGCGTCCTCAGACTCGGCCGCACGGTCCGCGTGCCATCGAACGGCGCGATGGCCTGTCTCACGCTCGGCGTCGGCTGGCGCCGCCGCCTGACGGGCGCCGGGCCGCCGCCGGACATCGTCCACATCCAGTCCCCGCTCGAGCCGGGCCTGCCCCTCTGGGCGCTGCGCCGCCTGCCGGGGACGAAGATCGGCACGTTCCACACCGGCGGAAGCCGCCCGCACTGGGGCTATCGCCGCCTCGGCCCCTGGCTCGCGCCCGAGGCGGCGCGGCTCGCCCGCCGCGTCGCCGTGTCCGCTGAGGCTGCCCGCTACCTCGCCCCCCATCTCCCCGCCGTCGACTGCATCCTGCCCAACGGCGTCGCCTGCAGCCGCTTTCGTTCAGGGTCAGGGTCGCGGTCGCGGTCAGGGCCGGGGCCAGGGCCGGGGCCGGGGCCGGGGCCGGGGTCAGGGCTGCGGTCGCGGTCAGGGCCGGCGCCGTGGTCAGGGCCGGGGCCGGGGCCAGGGCCCGATTCGGACGGCGGCGAGTGCCGGGTCCTGACCGTGGGGCGCTGCGACCCGCGCAAGGGGCTCGATCCCCTGCTCTCCGCGCTGGTGCTGCTGAAGGGCTCGGGCCGCCGCGCGCGCCTGATCGTCGTCGGCGACGGGCCCCAGCTCCCCGCGCTGGCGAGGCGCGCCGCCCGCGAGGGGCTGCCCGTCTCCTTCGCCGGAGCGGTGGCCCGGGATGCGCTGCCGTCGCACTACGCCGGGGCGGACATCTTCGCCGCCCCGGCGACGGATGGTGAGAGCTGCGGCGTCTCGCTGCTCGAGGCGGCCGCGGCGGGGCTGCCGATCGTCGCCTCGGACATCCCGGGCTATCGGGAGACGCTGGGGGGCTCGGGATCAGCGCTGCTCGTCGAGCCGGGCGACAGCGGGGCCCTGGCGCGCGCGCTGGCCCGCCTGGCGGACGACCCGGGGCTGCGAGAGAGGCTCGGCCGCGCCGGAGAGCGGCTCGCGCGGGGCCACGACTGGGCGCGGCTCGGCGGCCGCGTCGAGGCGCTCTACCGCGAAGCCCTCGATTCGCGGGAGGACTCGCGGTTGAGCCTGTGGATGCGCGCCAGCCCGCGCAGCGTCAACGCCTCGTCGACCTCCTGAATCGTCTCGGAGCCTGCGGCGACGAGCCGCGCCAGCCCTCCCGTGGCCAGGACCCGCGCCGGCCGGCGCAGCTCGGCGGCGAGACGCCGGATGATGCCGTCGATGGCGCCGATCGCCCCGTAGTAGACGCCCGCCTGGATGCTCTCCTCGGTCGTGCGTCCGATCAGACGCCGCGGCTTGCGGATCTCGACCTTGGCCAGTCGCGCCGCGCGCCGGAAGAGCTCGTCGGCGGAGGTGCGGACGCCCGGGGCGATCAGCCCGCCCGCGTAGCGGCGCCCCGGGCGGATCACATCGAAGGTGGTCGCCGTGCCGAGGTCGACGACGATCGCCGGCAGCGGCCCCCTGGCGACCGCAGCCGCGTTGGCGATGCGGTCGGCGCCGACGGAGGAGGGATCGGTCAGCTCGACGCGCACCCCGGAGGGCGTGAGGCTCGAGACGACCAGCGGCTCGACCCCGAAGAGGCGCCGCGCCATCGCCTCGTACTCGGCGGTCAGCGCCGGCACGACGGAGGCCACGACCACCGATCCGCCGCCGGCGATCGGATCGATGTAGGGCCGGCAGAGGACCTCGACGAGCGCGCCCAGCTCGTCCCCGGTCCGCGAGACCCCCGAAGTGATGCGCCAGAGGCGCTCGAGCCTCTCCCCGGCGAACACCCCCAGCACCGTGTGCGTGTTGCCGATGTCGATGGCCAGCAGGCGCGCGGGCGCGCGCTGCACGCGCCGTGTCCGGGCGCTCTTCATGCCGCTCCTTCCCGCGGGACGCCCCCCAGGCGCGCGGCCCGCCCTAGATCGACCAGTCCTCTTCGCCCGCGGACCGGGAGCGCGCGCGCTCGCGCGGCCGGAGAGGAGCAGGCTCCCCGGCACTCTCGTCCCCGGCGGCCCGGGCCCCCTCGTCCCCGGTAGCGGGAGCGCCCTCGTCCCCGGTAGCGGGAGCGCCCTCGTCCCCGGTAGCGGGAGCGCCCTCGTGCACGGCGGCGGGAGCGCCCTCGTGCCCGGCGGCGGGAGCGCCCTCGTGCCCGGCGGCCCGGGCGCGTTCCTCATCGGTGCCCGCCTCGCTTTCGCTTTCGCTTTCGCTTTCGCTTTCGCTCTCGCTGCCCCGAGCGCCCTCGCCGCCAGCGGCCGGAGAGCCTCCATCCCCGTCCGCCGGAACGCCCTCGCCGCCCGCGGCCGCCCCCCCGTCATCGCCCGCGGGTTCGCTCGGGACCGCGGCCGCGGCGTCGTCCACGCCTCCCTCCCCCGTCCGCAGCGCCTCGTCCCGCGCGGCGCGGCGCCTCTTGCCCCGCTCGATGCCCGAGGCGATCCAGATGCTGACGAAGTAGAGGGCGACGATCGGCAGGGCCAGGACCAGCTGCGACGGGCCGTCGCCGGGCGTCACCACGGCGGCGACGATGAGGATGATCACCACCGCGTGGCGCCACTTGGCGAGCAGGAATCGCGGGGTCACGATCCCGGCGAAGCTCAGCACGGCCACGACCAGGGGCAGTTGGAACAGCAGCCCGCAGGCGATGCCCATCTTGAAGAAGAAGTCGAAGAGGTAGCCGACGGCGATCTGCGCGCGCACGTGCTCGGTGCCGAAGGCGGTCAGGAAGCCAATCATCGTCGGCGTCAGCGCGAAGCTCGAGAAGGCCATGCCGATCA
>VGIY01000102.1 GCA_016867695.1 Candidatus Eiseniibacteriota bacterium
GCCCTGGGCGCTCACTCCCAGCGCGACGTCGCGTACACACCGCCCCGTGACATCGCGGACTGTGATCACCGCTGGGGACGGCCGAGGAGATTCAGCGCGCGGACCCAGCGCCCGGATGCCGAGGACCTCGCGGCAGGGATTCGGCCAGAGCTCCAACCGTAGGAACTCGGCGCCCGCGACGGCGCCCACGTCGATCCCGGTCATGTCGGTCTGCGTCGCGACGAACAGCGCACGGCCCTCGTCTTCGTCGCAGTAGGCGATGTAGGGCCGACCAGCGTCATCGAGGGCGATCGCGCTGAATAGACTCCACATGCCGACAGTGTCGACGACCTCGATGTTCCAGTGCCCGTAGCTGCCGCGCGCGTATCGAAGCTGCAGCTCGTTGTGGGCGTGATAGGAGATGTGGTACGACCCATCCTCGGCGCGCGCGATGCAGTTGTCCCAGCCGCGCTTGTAGGTCTGCTCGCCATGATCCACGAGGTCGAACCGCCAATCGCTGCCGATTCGTTCCGCATACCGCAGGTCGTAGCTCCCGCTTTGCGTCCAGTAGTAGCTGACACGCGGGTTGCCCGACGCATCCATCGTCATGAAGGACTGGCTGGCGCTCCCGGGTAGGACCGTCTCGTGGGTCCAGCCGGTTCCGGTCCTGACGCTGCAGAAGATTTCGCCCGCGCTCCAGGAACCACAATGCACGATGCACGGACGTCCGAGTCCATCGAATCGCAGCACGCAATCGTAGCCGCCATCGCTGGTGACGAGCTCCGCATGCCAACCCGTACCATCGCGCCAGGCGTACTTGAGTTGGCTGCTGAACAGGCCCACCGGATGGTTGTAGGCGGCGTGCAGCTGACCCGCGGGATCGAAACAGATGGAGATGTAATCGCCGCCCGGGTCGACGTCGATCGCCTCCACCACCCAGCCGGCCGTAGCGCGGTACGCGTGACAGGGCGTGCCGCAGGTGAATCCGACGTGAGCGGCACCGGTTTCATCGAAGATCAACGACGGGCCGCGATTGTGGACCGCGGTGCGCGGGTCGACGACCTCGTGCTGCCACATGCCGTCTTCATACCAGGCATACTGGAGTCCGCTGTCGTTGTAGTAGGCGACGTGGGGCACGCCCTGCCAGACCGCGATCGCCGTTCCGGCTACCTCGCTCGTGTCGTCCACGAGATCGATGTGCCACTCGGGGATGGCGGCCGGCGCAAGCAGCCCCAAACATCCAGCCAGAACGACTGCCCTCATGACGTTCCTCCCCGGCGGGACCGTTCCCTGGTCGCGGTGCTGTTCGTGGCCAGCAGCGCAATGATCATACCACTGGCCTCGCTGGCCGATGAGGGTCCGTCGATGCTGCTCCCGCGCAGACTGCGGGCGAGTCGACGCGCTCCGAGGGCAGAGAGGGCTCCTATTGCCAGAGCGGAGGTTGCGCCACTCTCCCCCCCCTCCCCGCGACCGCCGGAACAGGTCCTCGACATCCCGGTAACCCGTTGGCAATATAGCCACTTGCAGAATGGCCTGGCACAGAGGGCCGGCACCTACTAACGTCGATGGTCTGGCAGGCGCGGAGAGGCGGAGCAAGACCCACGAACCTTGAGCGGTGCTCGGCCAGCAGTGGAACCAGGGGAGTGAGGAGACAGGGTGCTTCCCGTATCCCCTGATTCGTCGGAGGGTTGCGCGTCATTTGGGTACCGATGACGACTCTTCTATCCGAAAGCGAGAACCCGCCGCGCGGTTGAAACCGTCGGGGTTGTATTCGCTTCCCGCGATCATGCTTTCCGAGTTCTGCCATTCTCCAGTCGCCGGGCCGCCTTGCTCAACGGCTTGGTTGCGTCTGGTCCGCCAAGACACGCGCCTCATCAGACACGGCAAGGCTGAACATGGCCCGGACCGGCCATGGATTGAGTCCTTTTCCATGGAGCTGCACACCCGCGAGCGTCGGCCCTTCATGAACGAAGACGGAATCCCACAGACCCGGCACTGCCTCTTCCCGAGCGTTCTCTAGAAGAGGCCGTCATGGTTTATCTCGAACTCCTCATCGTCCTGTTCCTTACCGTGACGAACGGCATGCTCGCCATGTCCGAGCTTGCCGTCGTTTCATCGCGAAGAAGCCGCCTCGAGCATCTGGCCAATCAGGGCAGCCGCGGCGCGCGAGCCGCCCTGCGCCTCATTGACGACCCGAGCCGGTTCCTGTCGACGGTTCAGATCGGCATCACGCTGGTCGGCATCATCGCCGGGGCAGTCAGCGGCGCGACCTTGGGCCAGCGACTCGGAGCCTGGCTCAACACGTTCCCGTCGATCTCGCCCTACGGCACTTCTGTCGGCATCGGCATCACGGTTGTCGCCATAACCTATCTGTCGTTGATCATCGGCGAACTGGTGCCCAAGCGCATCGCGCTGGCTCAACCCGAACGGGTCGCCTCCCTGGTGGCCGGGCCGATGCGCGGACTCTCCTTGGTTGCGGCTCCGGCCGCGTGGGTACTGCATGTCTCCACCGAGAGGGTCTTGCGCCTCTTGGGCTTGGCCGGAGTCCGCGAGACAACCGTCACCGAGGACGAGGTCAAGTCGCTGATCGCCGAGGGGACGCAAGCGGGCGTCTTCGTTCCACAGGAACAGGAAATGATCGAAGGCGTTCTCCGCCTGGCGGATCGTTCCGTCCGGGTCATCATGACGCCGCGCACCAAGATCATTTGGGTGGACGTGAAATCCGACCGGAACACGATTGTCGAATTGGTTCGGTCGCACCGGTTTTCGCGTTTGCTGGTCTGCGACGGAACGGTGGACCACCCCGTCGGCTTCATCCATACCAAGGACCTTCTTCCCGAAGCACTCAGTAGTGAAGAGGTCGCTCTATCCGAGATGGTCACACCGCTGCTGTACGTTCCAGATCGCACAACGGTCCTTACGCTTCTGAGTCGATTCAAGAAGGAAGAAGTACACATCGCCGTTGTGGTCGATGAGTACGGAGATACGGAAGGTCTGGTGACTCTTACCGACGTGATCGAGGCGATCACCGGGGATCTTCCGGAACAAGGAGAAGATGATGGGCCCCAGATCGTGCGCAGAGACGATGGATCGTGGCTGGCGGACGGGACAGTTCCCACCGACGAAGTCGCAGCCTTGATCGGCATCCATATGGGAGAGAACGTGAAGATGCTGGCGGGTTTCGTGCTGGACCATCTGGGACGAGTACCCAAGGCCGGGGCGAGCTTCATGCATGAGGGCGCACGCTTCGAGGTCGTCGACATGGACAACAACCGCATCGACAAGGTGCTCATCGAAGTCGGCTCGAAGAGTGATGAAGAAGCGGCCGACCCTGCGGGCGCCGGACCATCGTGATCACCCGGAGCGGACCATCGTGATCACCCGGATGGCCCCCGCCCGCGGAAGCCCTGGCGGGATGGGGTAGTGACCGCCGCGCCGCGGCTTGGCAGCCTCGGGTGCCGATTGCCTACGAGTTCCGTGTCGGGTCGGTCACCCGGCCCATGAAGAGCATCGCGCCGCTGAAGCGGTCGCGGATGAAGAACAGAAACGGCCGGTCGGCGCGGAAGACCGGCGCCGGCGGCGGCACGGAGGTAGCCCTGCCCATGATCACCGCCGTGGCCGCGGCGGCCTCGGTCCCCTTCTCGTCGACGGCCACGAAGGCCTTGTGCACCGCCTCCTGGATGAACATGCTGCCGTCCAACGGCGGCTTGATCCCGTTCATCCCGGAGAAGTCGGCGACGCCCCGCATGAAGGCCTCGGCCATGCCCAGGTCGCTGAGCGTCTCCTTGAGCTTCACCGACCCGGACGCGAACTCGAACTTCGGCAGGAACACCTCCACCTCCTGCCGGCCGATCTCGGCGACGAGCCCGTCCAGGCTCTCGGCCGAGATCGCCTCCTCCAGCCCGGCCAGGCCCTCGACCTCCCTGGGCAGGAGCACGACCATCGAGGTCCGTTCGCCGAGGTAGTCCATCTCCAGGAGCTGCAGGTCTTCGGTCTCGGCGTAGCCGAACTGCGCCCGCCCGTACATGGTCGGGACCTTGACCTCCCGGCCCGCGGCTGGTCGGAAGGCAGCCTCATGGGTGGCGTTCTTCTCGAACGGCGCGGCCCAGTCGGCCTTGAAGTACACCGCGTTGGTCAGCACCAGCGCGGTTTCGTCGTCGAAGATCCCCCGTGGGATGAGATCCTTGATCCGCTCCTGCGTCTGCTTCTCCACCCAGGTGTTGATGGTCCTGCGGGCAGGCTCGCCCTCGCCTGCCCGGAAGTCGAGCAGCTCGATGCCCGCGCCGTAGTCGCGCTCCACGAGCCCCAGGAACTCCGGCAGCAGCGGCCAGTCCTCCTGGCCCCAGAGCCGGTTGGCCACGCTGAGACGGAAGGCCCCCTCCCGGCCGGCGGCGTTGAGCTCGCGCGCAAGCCCGCCCAGGGCGGCGTGGAGCCTGGCGTCCTCCAGCGTGAAGCGCAGCGTCCTCCTCATGACCTCGGCGGTGTTCTCGCGCGCGCCGGCGTAGGTCATGCCCAGCGCGGTGGAGATGCTGTAGGGCGAGAAGAACATGTTCCTGCCCTTGAACTCGTCCACGGTCCGCAGGCGCTTGTAGAGGTCGGCGGCGAAGGCGTTGACGCTCTTGACCGCCTCGGCCCGGTCCGCCTCGGTGACCTCCGGCCGCGCTGCCGTCGCTGCTGCCGGGGCGTCGCCGGCCGGGGCGACGGGCTCGGCCGGCAGCTTCGGCCCGTCGGCGACCTCGCTCGAGGCGGCCAACGGCTCCGGCGCGCCGCCGGCGGCCCTCGGCGCCGCGGACCCCGGGAACGCCAGGGCGAGCGCCGCCGCGCACGCGGCGGCCACGGTCTTCGCCTTGCTCCAGAGCATCATCCTCGGCACTCCTTCCGCGATCGCCGCACCCGCGGCACCCAATCCTCCGCCCGCCATTCTATGGCGGTCGGGGCGGGAGAGCACATAGGATTCCGGCGGACACCCGGCGACTCACCGCATAGGGCTGAGATCGTGCCGCAGGTCAACCCCGTCGACATCATGAGCGTGTAGCATTGGCGCTCGTCTCGAAGCCGGGACGGCAACCGAGATCGGATCAGGTCGTGCGCGAGGACGCCGGCGGCTGGTAGAATCCCGGGAGGCAGGCACATCCGACCCCGGGATGCGCGTCCGGGGATGCCGGAGCGGCGAGGGAGGGGCTGAAGGATGCGGGCCGCGGCGATCAGGAGCGGTGGGCACTCGAGGCCGCGGGAGGCGCGGACCGCGGCCGTGGCGCTTGTCGCGCTCGCTCTTTCCTCCGGACCCGCCGCCTCCGAGTGCGTCGACTACGCGGAGTTCATCCGCTGGGTCGGATCGGCGGACACGCCGGGCTACTGCGCTGCCGTCGACCTCGATGACGACCTGGCCTACGCCTATGTCGCCGACGGGCTGTCGGGCCTCCAGGTCGTCAGCATCACGGATCCCGCCGCTCCCGAGATCGTCGGCGGGGTGGACACGCCCGGCTTCGCCTCCGGCGTGGATGTCTACGGCACGCGCGTCTGCGTGGCGGATTCCGAGCGCGGGCTCCTGGTGATCGATGTGGCCGACCCCTCGATCCCGCGGGTGCTCGGCTCGCTGGACACGCCGGGGACGGCGCACAGCGTGGCCGTGGCGGCGAATCGCGCCTACGTGGCGGACGGCGCTTCCGGGCTCCGGGTTATCGACGTCGCGAATCCGTCGAGCCCGACGCTCGTGGGCAGCCTGGCGATACCTGGCCAGGCTCTCGATGTGGCCGTCTCGGGCAGCCACGCGTATGTGGCCGGCTACTCGGGCCTCACGGTCGTCGACATCGCCGACCCCGCGAACCCGTCGATCGTCGGGGCCGTGGCCACGGCCGACTTCGCCTTCGGCGTGGCCGTTCTCGGGACCCACGCCTATGTCGCCGCCTTCGGCGCCGGCCTGCAGATCGTCGATGTCGGCAGCCCCGGCTCCCCCCAGATCGTGGGCAGCCTGGCGACCCAGAGCTACGCGCTCGAGGTCGCGGTCGGGCCGGGCCGGGCGTATGTCGTGCACTACTACGGCCTCCAGGTCATCGACGTCACGGTTCCGGCCGACCCCCGGGCGATCGGCGGCGTGGGCATCCCGGGCAGCGGCAGCGGGGTCGCGATCGGGGGCGGACACGCCTTCGTCGCCGACGCCGTCGCGGGGCTCCAGGTCGTCGACCTCGCGAATCCGGAGAGCCCGGCGGTCGCGGGAAGCGTCGACACCGGAGATCACTCGCGCGATGTGGCCGTCTCGGGCGGCCACGCCTATGTCGTCGACGCCGCCGCCGGCTTTCTCGCCGTCGACGTCACGAACCCCGCGGCCCCGCAGATCGTCGGCAGCCTCGACACGCCGGGGATCGGCACCGGAGTGGCGGTCGCGGGCAACTACGCCTGCGTCTCCGCCGGGACCACCGGGCTGCACGTCCTGGAGATCACGAATCCCTCCAGCCCCGCGCTGCGCGGCACGCTGAACACGCCGGGCTACGCCGGCGGCGTGGCGGCCCTGGGGAGTCTCGCCTGCGTCGCCGACAGGGATTCGCTCTTCGTGATCGACATCGCGAACCCGGCGGTCCCCCGGGTCGCGGGGAGGTTGGAGATTCCCTTCGGCGCCCAGGGCGTGGCCCTGTCCGGCGACCGCGTCGTAGTCGCCGGCGACCATGGCCTGACGCTCATCGACATCGCGGATCCCTCGAGTCCCCAGCTCCTGGGGAGCATGAGCACGCCCGGTGTGGCCCGCGGCGTCGCTCTGTCCGGAAGCCACGCCTACGTCGCCGGCCAGGACGGGCTCCTGGTCGTCGATGTCGCCGATCCCGGGGCGCCCTGGATCGCGGGGCGCATCGAGACCTTGGGCGACACGGAGGACGTTGCCGTCCCCGGGCTCGTGGCCCTCGTCGCCTACGTCGCCGACGGCCATTCGGGTCTTCAGGTGATCGACGTGCGGGATCCCGCCGCCCCCCGGCGCCTGGGGGGCGCGGACACGCCGGACGCGGCTCTGGGCGTCTCCGTAGCGGGGGATCACGTCCACATCGTGGACTACACGGCCGGACTGATGATCCTCCCGGCCCAGTGCGAGCACTCGGCCGCGGTCGAAGACGCGGCTTGGGGCGCGGTTCCCATGCGCCTGAGCGTCTGGCCGAATCCGAGTCCGTCCGGGGCGTCAATCGAGTTCCCCGCCGCCGCCGGAGATCGCCCGCGGATCGGAGTCTACGATCCCGCGGGCCGCCGCATCCGCGACCTGTCCGCCGACCTCTCCGCGGACTGCTCGTGCGCCGGCTTCCATCGCCTCGCCTGGGACGGTCGCGACGACAGCGGCCGGGCGGCGCCGGCGGGCGGATACCTCATCCGCGTTCGGACCGGCCGGGCGACCGCGACCTCGCGGCTCGTGATGATGCGCTAGTCTGTCAACGCGGGAGCAGGGCGCCTTCCTCGCTCGCTCGAGGGGGGGAGGATCGCTGCCGGGATCGGGCGCGAGGCGTGCCCGGTGGCGCGGGATGACCGGGCTTCGCCCCCGGGGGACCGCTCAGCGCAAGACGATCACGCTTCGGCCCCAGGCGGACTCGCCCTGCCGGACGCGAAGGAGATACAGCCCGGTCGGAATCGCCCGCCCGTCGGAAGCGCGCCCGTCCCAGATGAAGCTCAAGTCGCCGTGCGGGGCGCTGCCGCGGATGGACCGGAGCAGACGACCGGAAGTGTCGTAGACCCCGATCCCGACCGGCCCGCCGAGCCCGCTCCATTCGATCCGATCACCCGCGCGCAGCGGGCTCGGAATCCGGCGCAGCCAGAACGCGCCCGACCGGATCGCGGCCTTAGGCTCCGGCAGCGAGCGGTCGGTCGGGTCGCTCGGCGCGGCGGGAGGGGTCAGGTCCACGAAGTACTCGGGCGCGACAGTCCCATCGACCCAGCAGGAGACGCCTGTCTCCGAGAACGACAGGGATGAGGCCCGGTCGCCCGAGAGCGCGGCCACGAGGTGTCCGTCGAAGCGCAGCTCCCCCCGTCCGCACAGCAGTCCCGCGCGGACGCTGCCGTCCGAGAACTCGGACCCGTCGAACCGCACGGCGACCAGCGTGGCCTGCTCAGCCTCGATGGGCGCGTAACCCTGCGGGTAGATCCACCAGTTCTCCGTGCTGTCGTACGGGCGGAAGGCGACGACATCCGTGAGACGCCCGCTGTGGATCTGGTAGGCGAGGCCCTCCGGGTCGCTGGTCTGGATGGAGAAGCACTCGTCGACGAGCTCCGGACCGCCGTCGCTCGCGAACCGCGGCTCGATCAGGCTGACGATCTGGCGGCGCGTCTCGGAG
>VGIY01000103.1 GCA_016867695.1 Candidatus Eiseniibacteriota bacterium
CCGCCCGTCCAGGACCCCCGCGGCATCGGCGAACTCGGTCGTCCGAGCGGGCGTTTCGCCGACGGCCTCGTAGGGTCCCTCGGGCGCGCCGGCGCGCAGGATCCTGTAGCCGGCGAAGGCGGAATCCCCCGCCCCGTCGCTCGCCGAGAGCGTCCAGCGCAGCTTGAGGCTGCCGCCCGCGTCGTTGGGCGTGTCGGCGACGACGGCTGCAGTGGGCGGTTGCAGGTGGGGCGGCGGGGGAGGCTCGGCGCCAGGGCCGCCCGCGGCCAGACCGGCCAACGCCGCAGCGAGCCAGGCCGGAGACGATCTCACTCGCTCGATCCTCCGCTACTTCGGCAGTCTGATCCTCACAGGCAGGCGCGCCCCCGCCCCCGCCTCTGCGCGCTCACCCGTGCCTGCCGGCCGGCGCGGGGCAGCCACCGGATCCTGGCGGGCAGCATGCGGCCGGGCTGCCGGTCAGTCAACGGAGGAGACGAGACCCTGTGGAGAAGACGAAGCCCCGCGGACGAGACGAGGCCCGAGGGTCGCCCCTCGGGCCTCGCCGAACTCCCGCCCGCGGGCCGCGAGCTGCCAGCCCGCAGCCTCGGCCCGCGGCCACGGCCGCTAGCGGACCATCAACATGCGCCGACCGACGCGACGGCCGTCGGCGTCGAGCGTCGAGAAGTAGACGCCGCTACCGACCGCGTGGCCGTTGGCGTCCAGGCCGTTCCAGAAGACGCTGTGCTGCCCGGCGGCAAGGGACCCCGCCACGAGCGTGCGCACGAGACGTCCGGCGGCGTCGAAGACCTCCAGCCGGACCGGCGCCGGCTGCGGCAGGTCGAAGCGCAGCAGCGTGCCCGCGCCGCCGAACGGGTTCGGCAGGTTGGCGTGCATGGCCAGGCGCTCGGGCCGTAGCTCGATCTCGCGCACGGAAGCGGCGCCGGGCCCGTCGCCGATCAGGTAGACGTCGTCGATGTACCAGCCCTCGGCGCCGGTAGCGCCGTCGCTGCCGAAGCGGAAGCGCAGCTGCACCGTGCCCTGCATCTCGCCGAACGAGAGCTGCACCTGCGTCCAATCGGCCGTGCCGGAGAAGACGGGAGTATCCGCCGGGAAGGGCCCTGGCTGGCCTCCGGGGCGGATCAGGTACGGGTAGCCTCCCTCCGGGGACACCTGGGACCAGGCCTCGCCGTCGAGCGACATCTCGATCAGGCCTCCGTCGTAGGCGTAGCCCGGATAGGAGCCGCTCACCTCGGCGGCGATCCAGTGCCAGAAGGTCAGCGTCGAGCCGCCGGTCAGCTCGAGCGGCTCGGTCACGAGCGCGCCGTCGGCGAGGATGGCGTAGTCCCCGCCGCCGGCGGCGCCGAACTTCCAGGCCGTGCCTCCGCCGGGGGTGTGGTTGCGCTGCGTGCTCATGTGCCATTGGTCGACGAAGCCGTCGGTGACGACCGCGTGCGTCCAGCCGCCGGGGCCGGCCTCCATGGCGTCCTCGAAGATCGGCGCGAGGATCCAGAAGTAGTAGGTTTCGGCGGGGGCGCCGGCGGGATCCGTGCCCGTTCTGGAGGCGGCGTCCCTGGCGCGGATGTAGTAGCGCACTAGCGTGTTCTCGGCCTGGCCCGGGATCTCCCCGGCCCACTGGTCGGCCCCTTGAGCCTGCAGCGCTACGGTCGTCCAGCCCGCGCCGCCGGGATTGTAGATCAGCGAGCACTCGGTCAGGGCGGAGTAGTCGGTGATCGTCGCCGTCACCGCGTAGGGCCCGAAGGTATCCGCGGTGTTGCCCAGCAGGGTCGTGCCGGAGATGGCTGGCGGGAGGATGTCGGTCAACGAGAAGTTCCGCGTCGTCGTCTGCCCCTCGCCGACGTAGACGTAGTGGAAGGTGTAGGAGGTGAAGCTGGGATGCGAGGCGGTCACGCTGTAGGTCCCGGGTGTCAGCGAGGCCGTGTAGGCCCCGTTGGCGTCCGTGTAGAAGCTGTCGCCGGTCTGGACGATGTGGATCTGCGCGCCGGGCACGGGCGTGCCCCCGTTGGAGGCGTTGGTCACCGTCCCGCTCAGCGTCCCGCGCGGCTGCGTGATGATGGGCATGAACTTGATCGCCCGTCCGGCCTGCACGGTCGCCGAGCCCGGCGTGTAGTAGTTGTAGTACGTGTAGAGGACGCCGTCGGTCTGGTCGCCGTTCTGGATCCCGATCGTGCAGTAGTGCTGCAGGGCGTCGCAGTTGGAGAAGGTGTGATACTGGAAGACGATGATGCCGTCGCCGGTGGCGGTCGGATGGTGCTGGGGATCGTATAGGATGGCCTGGATGTTCACCGTCCCGGTGCAGTTGATGTTCGGCATCCGGCTCCACTGGACGATGAAGCGGTGGTTGGCGGAGTCGTAGCGCGTGTAGACCCTATTGTTCCCCGACTGGTAGAGGTCGTCCCACATCGTCGCGATCATGTAGTTGGGCGCCCCGGCGCCGGGGATGTGCCAGTTGCGGTAGTTGGTCAGATAGGTCGAGCCCATGGCCAGCCAGCCGTTGGAACAGATCGTCGCCCGGGTGAAGGTCTCGCCGTAGTACTGGAAGGCGAAGGGCAGCGTGATCGTCTTCGAGTTGTCCTGGCCGTTGCCGAAGTCAGTCAGGCCGAGAGAGGTGCCGGCGCCGCCGTGATTGGGATCGATCTCGATCCAGCTGTAGGTCGGCGCGTAGGCGGAATACCCCGTGTCGGTGTTGTCGAAGGCGTAGTAGCCGTAGGCGTCGGGCCCGGTCGGGTCGGTGGTCGCCGCCGTGCCGATGGGGATGGAGAAGCGCACCGTGTCCCGCGCCCCGCCCGAGAACTGCAGGACCATGGTCAGCCCGGCGATATGACCGGGGAAGCAGTTAGCGGCGGCGCTGAGACCGAAGCGGTCGGCGGAGTTGTCGCCGACGCCGCCAGGGATGATCGTGCCGTAGGTGCCGGAGGCGTCAGTGACCGTCAGCCAGGAGCTCTGCGAGGTCAGCGTCGCCGTCGTGCCGGAGGCGCTCGCGGCTCCGGTGTTGTGCAGGCGCACGACGAGTTGCCCGCTCTCGCCCGGGTCGAGCGTCGAGCCGACATTGTAGAGGGTCAGGCTGACGAAACTGAATTCGGCGGAGACGACCTGCAGCGGAATCAGCGACCGCCAGGAGTTCACGCCGGAGGTGAGGTCGAGCGCCAGGTTGAAGGCGTGCCCGTGAGGGGCTCCGGGGGCGATCTCGATGTCGAAGTCGTCGGCGCTCCAGGCGGTCGCCCCGGGGGCGAGGTCGCCGAAGGTCTCGTCAGCGTCGAGGATGGTGACGTAGGGGCTGTCGCAGGAGATCGTCCCGGTGACCCCGGTCAGCGACTGCGTGCCGAAGTTCTTGATCTGCACCGGCAGCTCGATCCGCTCAGTGGGATTGATCAGGCCGTTGCCGTTGCCGAAGCTCGTTCCGCTCGTGTCGTCGTCGATCGTGTGCGCCAGGTAGCCGGCGAAGCGCGCCTGCTGTCCGACGGTCAGCGATCCGAGGTAGGGCTTGTGGTCGTGCTTGCTGACCGTGATCTTCATCTCACCGGTGGTCGGCGCGCTCACCGGCAGCTCGATCGTGCCGGCGGGGTTCGTGTAGCCGCCGACGAAGGTCTCCGCCCCCTTCCATAGGCAGACATAGGCCCCGGCGCAGGGCGCCCCGCCCGCGGTGACCGAGACGGTCACGGAGCTGGCGCCGACGGAGATCTGGGCTGGGTGGGAGACGGCCATCGTCTGCGGCACGCCGGTCCAGATCTCGCCCGCCGGATCGCCCATCAGGTTGTTCCAGCAGGTGAAGTAGCACATGCGGTTGAAATCCATCCTGGAGTAGTTGACATAGAGCTCGTACTTGCCGCGCGTCAGGCTCTCGCCGAAGCGAAACATGTTCTCCCAGAAGACGCCCCGCCAGATGCCGTAGTACATGCAGTTGTTGTGCCGGGTCGTCGTGCCCAGCGTCGCCGTGCCGATGCTGGCAATGCCGCCCGTCGGGGCCATCGTGGTCGTGTTGCCGGCACGGATCCAGGCCTCGCTGCGCGAGTAGCTGGAGAAGGAGCCGGTGCCGCAGGTCAGATTCACGGCGAAGGGCATCTTCCAGCCGTTGGTCAGGGCGGTAATGTGTCCGGTGTCGAATCCGCTCATCCCGTAGTAGCCTCGGTAGCCGAAGACCGTGTCGCCCTGGTTGAGCTTGGCCGTCATCTGGCTGACGAAGGGGCTGGTGAAGATCGTGTCGATCTGCGTGTAGCCCCACTCGCGCAGCCGCGACTTGTGCCATTGCATGATCTGGACGCAGGTGTAGCCCGAGCTGCCCGGGTCGCCCGTCAGGCAGGCCCGCGTGTACCAGCTCGTGTCGGTCATGTAGGGCGTGCTCTCGTAGCCGACGATCTTGTTGACGTAGAGCGACAGGCGAGCGTAGGTGTCGACCGAGATGCGCCCGATGTGGGCGTCGGCGAGGATGTCGCCCCCGGCGAGCTGCACGTAGGGGTGGTCGGTCTCGCCGCCGTAGCCCGAGTAGGTCTCGTTCCAGTGGGGGATGGCGATCGTGCCGTCCGTGTCGCCGACCAGGGCGATGTACTCCGGCGGATTGGACCAGGTGTTGTAGGCGTTCTGGATCCAGGCCTTGATGTTCTCCTTGCTCGTCCCCGTCTCGGCCGTGGTCGCCAGGCGGACCTCGAAGCCCTTGCGCGTGCGCCACTCGATGAGCGGCTGGAGCCTGCTGATCACCTCGCTGTTGTTGGGGCAGATGATCACATAGGAGCCCAACGACACCCGCTGGCCGTCTCGCGGGCCGGAGTAGTTGACGACCATCTCGCGGTAGAGCTGGTCGAAGGAGGGGGGGATGTTCGCCCGAGGGCGCGCCGGAACATTGCGCGTGTCCTCGCCGTCGAACTCGACGCGGACTTGGAGGCGGGCGGCCACTTCCACCGTGTTGCGCGCCGGGTCGAAGCGCACCGGCCGGAAGGTCACCGGCACGACGCGCAGGTCACGCGCCAGCGCCGGCTCGCCGACGAGGACCCGGTCAGAGTCGCCGTAGCCGGCGCGGGCATAGGCGGCGGCATCGATGACGAAGCCGGAGGCGTCGTCGGGCTGGTGGGGCATCGGGCGCAGGCCGGCCAGTTCCCGGGTCTCGACCGAGGTCACGGCCACGCGCACCCCGGCGCGGTCGGGGATGGCCACCAGCCGGGAGAAGGTGGGCATTTCCGGCTCTCCCGCGTCGCCCTCGAAGCCGCCCCCCTCGATGGCCAGGAGATCGAAGACCTCACCGCCCACGTCCAGCTTCGCCGTCTCGATGGCCGACAGCTCGAACTCGAGCAGCAGGCCCTGCCCGTTCTCCTCCAGGATCCGGAGCGTGGGCGCCGGACGGGGGTCGGGGCCGGGAAGGATGGGGATGATCGTCGCCCCGGAGCCGGAAGACTCGTCCATCGCCTGCGCCGCGCCGGGGACGAAGAGGAACCCGCAGCAGAGCCAGAGCAGGGACGGGATCGGGAATCTCCGATACATATGGCCTCCTGTGCCTACCCGCCGGCGGGACAGCGGACTGCCCGCCGGCCGATGCCCAACGCAACCGCCATAGCCTTCGCCAGGAGGGCGGCCCAAGGGGGGACGATCGCGCATGATGGCCCCAACAGCCACGGAGGCGCGCCTTCGGGTGCATGGCTTCCTGTGCGGCGCAACAGCGCCTTCAGTCTAGAGATGGAGTCTAGCAGATTCCAGCGTCGCGTTCAACGCGAAGGTCGGACCCGGGCGATGCGGCGCCGGGCCGCCGGGAACGCCGCGAGAGGGGACCCGGCGGGGCTGAAGGAGGCGGCCGCGTTCGCGTGAGCGCGGCCGCCGAGCCGCAGAAGACGCCACAGGGATTCAGCCGCCAGCCTCGGCCGCCGGCATCCGCCTGGGCCGACCCTCGTGCCCCTGAGCCTCCTCGGCACTCGTCGCTCGCCGGGCCGATCGGGCCGCTCGCCCGCCGGGCGGGGGCGCTCGCGGGGCGCACAGATCCCCTTGCGCGCCGGGCCGGGCCGCTCGCCGACAGCGCCGCGCCATACGCCCACCGCGCGGGGCGCCGCCTACTGGATGTGCAGGCGCAGCAGGATCGGCGCGATGACGAGGCTGATGACCGCCACGAGCTTGATCAGGATGTTCAGACTCGGCCCGGCGGTGTCCTTGAAGGGGTCGCCGACGGTGTCGCCGACGACGGCCGCCTTGTGCGGCGGGCTGCCCTTGCCGCCCAGGTGGCCCGCCTCGATGTGCTTCTTGGCGTTGTCCCAGGCGCCGCCCGCGTTGGCCATGAAGATGGCGAGCAGCACGCCCGTGGCCGTCACCCCGCCCAGCAGGCCGCCCAGCATCTCCGGGCCGCCGAGCATGCCGATGGCCACCGGAGCCAGCACGGCGAGCAGCCCGGGCACGATCATCTGCCGGATGGCGGCCGCGGTCGAGATGTCGACGCAGCGGCGGAAATCGGCCTTGGCCTTGCCCTCCATCAGTCCGGCGATCTCGCGGAACTGGCGGCGCACCTCCTCGATCATCGAGAAGGCGGCCCGGCCGACCGCGTTCATGGCGAAGCTGGAGAAGAGGAAGGGCAGCATGGCGCCGATCAGCACGCCGACCAGCACCTGCGGATCGAGCAGGTTGACCTGCGTCAGCCCGACCGCCTCGCGGTAGGCGGCGAAGAGCGCCAGCGCAGTGAGCGCGGCGGAGCCGATGGCGAAGCCCTTGCCGATCGCCGCGGTCGTGTTGCCGACGGCGTCCAGCTTGTCGGTGCGCCCGCGCACCTCGGGGCCGAGGCCGGCCATCTCGCTGATCCCGCCCGCGTTGTCGGCGATCGGCCCGTAGGCGTCGACGGCGAGCTGGATGCCGGTGGTCGAGAGCATGCCCAGCGCGGCGATGGCGATGCCGTAGAGGCCCGCCGCCGCGTAGGCGATCAGGATCGCCGCCGACAGAACGATGATCGGCAGCGCCGTGCTCAGCATGCCGAGCGCCAGGCCGGCGATCACGTTCGTGGCCGCGCCCGTCTCACTGGCCTTGGCCACGCTTCGCGCGGGACCGCGGCTTTCAGAAGTGTAGTACTCGGTGATCATGCCGATGGCGATCCCGGCGGCCAGCCCGGCGATCGTGGCCCAGAAGACGCCCATCGCCTTCTCGGGCGGCAGGAGCCCGCGGATGGCGAAGAAGGAGACGACGACCATCAGCAGGCCCGCGCCGAAGGTGCCGGCGTTGAGCGCCGCCTGGGGATTGCCCCCCTCCTTGGTGCGCACCAGGAAGGTGCCCAGGATCGAGACGACGATGCCCGAGCCGGCCAGGAGCAGCGGCAGCAGCACCGGGTTCAGGCTGCCCTCCATCGCCGTGCCCTTGAGGAAGGCGACGCCGAGGATCATCGAGCCGACGATCGAGCCGACGAAGGACTCGAAGAGGTCGGCCCCCATGCCGGCGACGTCGCCGACGTTGTCGCCGACGTTGTCGGCGATCACCGCGGGGTTGCGCGGGTCGTCCTCGGGGATGCCCGCCTCCAGCTTACCCACCAGGTCGGCGCCGACGTCGGCCGCCTTGGTGTAGATACCACCGCCGACGCGGGCGAAGAGGGCGATCGAGCTGGCGCCGAGCGAGAAGCCGGAGAGGACCTGCAGGATGCGGGTCATCGTCCAGCCGTCCGCGTCCAGGAAGGCGCGGGTGTAGACGATGAACAGCAGGCTCAGGCCGAGCACGCCCAGGCCGACGACGCACATGCCCATGACCGAGCCGCCGCCGAAGGCGACGCTGAGCGCCCTGTTCAGGCTCGTGCGGGCCCCGTTCGTCGCGCGCACATTGGCGAGTGTCGCGACCCTCATGCCGAAGAAGCCGGCGAGCCCGGAGCAGAGGGCGCCGATGACGAAGGAGAGGCCGATCAGGGGGTGCGAGTTCGGCAGACCGCTGTTGCCCAAGGCCAGAAGCAGGGCGACGACGATCACGAACAGGGCCAGGACCCTGTACTCGCGGGCGAGGAAGGCCATCGCGCCCTCCTGGATGTGCCCGGCAATCGTCCGCATCGTCTCGGTGCCCGGATCCTGGCGCTTGACCCAGGCGGTCTTGATCCCCGCGAAGGCGAGCGCGAGCAGGCCAGCGAGCGGCATCAGGTAGACCCAGTTGTCCATGACGAGCCTTCCTCCCTGCTGAACGACCGGTCGCGGAGGGGCATCTCGGGGCTGGCGGCCGGGCCCCTCCTCCTCCGCCGTCCGCCCGGCATCCCAGACGGTATCCGAAGTAAGGTAGTCGAGGGACCTGCCGGGCGCAACAGCGTGGGCCGTGGACCGGGGGCCACCTCGCTGC
>VGIY01000104.1 GCA_016867695.1 Candidatus Eiseniibacteriota bacterium
CCGTAGATGAGGATCGTCGCCTCGCTGGCGGCGACCTTCTCGATGACCTTGAAGACCTGGGCCATGCCCGAGGAGCTGCCGATGATGCGCCGCTCCTGATGCCGCTTGTGCAGCTGCCACTTGAGCGAGTGGTTCTGGCGGCGCACGTGCGACAGCTCCATCGCGTTGCGCACGACCAGCAGGATCTCCTCGTTGCGGCAGCTCTTCTCGACGAGCTGGAAGGCGCCGCGGCGGCGCGCCTCGGCGGCCGCCTTCTCCGAACCGTAGGCGGTGAGGATGACGACAGCCAGGTCGGGGTGCTTGGCGTGCACGCTGTCGAGGACGCTCATCCCGTCCACGCCCGGCATGCGCAGGTCGGCGATGACCAGGTCGAACTCCTCGCGGTCGAGGCGGCTGACGCCGTCGGCGCCGTTGTCGACGCTGGCGACCTCGTAGCCCTCGGCCTCGAGCATCATCGTCAGGAAACGACGCATGCTCTCTTCGTCGTCGACGACGAGGATCCGTTCCCGCCGGGTGGTCATGCCCTCTGTCCTCGCCACGGTGACCCCTCGTCCGGTTCCCCGCGCGGACCCCCGCGCTCCGGCTTCCCCGACCCGGATCCCGCCCCGCCCCCGACTCGGCCGCCGGCGGCCAGGGGGCACTACGCGGACCGGCTCCTAGGCCGCCCTGCCCGCCTGCCGGGACTGGCCGGGCCCCGCCAGGGGCAGCTCCACCCAGAGGGTCGCCCCCGGTCCGCTCTCCCGCCCCAGGACGATGCGCCCGCCATGCTCGCGCACGCCGCGCAGCGCCGTCGGCAGTCCCAGCCCGGTGCCGGAGGCCTTGCCGCTGCGGAAGGGCTTCAGGGCCTCGCCGAAGTCGAGGCGCCGGAACCCGGGACCCTCGTCCTGGACGCGCACCCTGACCCAGGCCTGGCCGCGGCGCCGGAAGCGAAGGCACTCCACGCGCACCTGTCCCTGGGTCGTCGCCTCCAGCCCGTTGAGGATCAGGTTGCGGAAGACCTGCCGCAGCCACTCGCGGTCGCCGATCAGGCGCACTCCGCTCGTGTCGGCGACGACGACCCGCCCGGCGTGCCGCCCCTCGGCGAGCATCAGCGCGCGGGCCTCTCCGCCAATCAATTCTTCGAGCTCCAGCTCCTCCAACTTCAGGGTCTTGTCCCGGGCCAGCGCCAGGAACTGGCTGAGAAACGCCTCGAGGGAGGCCGCCTCGCGGGTGATCACCTCCATCATCGGGCGCTGCGCCTCGGGCACGCCCCCCCGCTTCTCGATCAGCTCGACGCAGCCGGTGATCGGCTTCAGGCTGTTGCGGATCTCGTGCGCCAGCCCCGCGGCGAGCTCGCCGACCGCCGCCAGGCGCTCGCGCTGTCGCGCCGCCTCCTCGCCCGCGCGCCGTTCGGTCAGATCCCAGAAGAGGGCGACCAGGCCGTGGCGTTCGCCGGCCGTGCCGACGAGCGGCGCCGTGCGCACCAGCGCCGGGAAGCCCCGCCGCAGGCCGCGAAGCTGGACCTCCACCTCGCTCTCGGCGCTGCCGTGGCGCTGCGCCTCGCGCAGCCGGCGCGCCAGCGGGGCGTTGCGCGGGCCGAGCCACTCGCCCAGTTCGCGCGCCTCGCCGTTGAGTCCGAGCATGCGCCTGGCCGCCCGATTGACTGTGCGCACCTCTCCCGCCGCGTCCAGGGCGATCAGCCCGCAGCCGAGACACTCGACGATCCGGTCCGTGCCGAGCTGGACCGCGGTCAGCTCCCGCCGCGCGACCTCCGTCTCCCGCCGCTGGGCGGCGACGCGCTGCCCGAGGAACCCCGCCGCCAGGCCGATGGCGACGAAGACGCCGGCGTGGTAGGCGATGCCCGACCAGAGGCCGCTGAAGCCCTGCGGCACGCTGCCGGCGCTCAGCGCCATCCCTTCGTAGAGCAGCGCCGCCTCCATCCCCAGGATCAGGCCCGCGCGCCACTGGAGCACCAGCGCGCCGGCGAAGATCGGCAGCGTGAGCAGCAGGAGCGCCGGCTGCGTATGGCCGCCCGCGCTCCAGATCACCGCCGCCGCGGCCGCCGTGTCCAGTGCCAGGAGGACGCCCAGGGCCTCACGGGGGCTGCGCGCCGCGGCGCGCAGCAGCGGCAGGAGGCTGCCGGCCCCGATCCAGACCAGCAGCGCCAGGGCGGCGCCGCCGTGGGGCGCGCCTTGCCCACCCCCGCCCTGCAGCAAGACGACCAGGGCGGCGCAGGCGCCGACGGCCGCGCGCGCCTGGAGGAACCGGGGCAGGGGAAAGGACGCGCCCGTCGGGGCGCCCTGCCCGCGGTCGCCGGGCCCGTCAGCCGCTCGTCCGCGGGCGCCGCGGCGGCCCGCCGGGCGGGGGGCGGCGCGGGCGCCGTCGGAGGCGGCGCCGGGGAGGCGGGCCGCGCCGCCGTCGCGCGCGCCGGCCACGGGCTACTGGCCTCCGGCGACGACGTTGACCAGCTTGAACATCGGCAGGTACATGGAGACGACCATGCCGCCGACGATCACGCCCATGACGACGATCATCACCGGTTCGATGATCGAGGTCAGCGTCTCCACCGCGGCGTTGACCTCTTCGTCGTAGAAGTTGGCGATCTTGTCGAGCATGCTGTCGAGCGCGCCGGTCTCCTCGCCGACCGAAATCATCTGCACGACCATCGGCGGGAAGACCCCCGAGGCGCGCAGGGGATCGGCGATCGTCTCGCCCTCGCGGATGCTCGCCTTCGTCGCCAGGACCGCCTCCTCGATGACCTTGTTGCCGGCGGTGCGCGCGGTGACCTCGAGCCCGTCGAGGATCGGCACGCCGCTGGAGACCATCGTCCCCAGGGTGCGGGTGAAGCGGGCGATGGCCGCCTTGCGCAGGATGTCGCCGACGATCGGCGCCCGCAGCAGGAAGCCGTCCATGCGCCGGCGCCCGGCTTCCGTGCGGTAGTAGGTCTTCAGGCCGTAGGCGGCGAGACCGGCGGCCGCGGCCACGGCCCACCAGGCGCTCTTGATCAGGTTGCTCAGCGCGACGACGATCCGCGTCGGCAGCGGCAGCGTCCCGCCGAAGTCGGCGAAGACCTTGGCGAAGACGGGGATGATGAACATGAGCATGAACAGGCTGGCGCCCATGGCGACGATGAAGACCACCGACGGGTAGGTCATCGCGCTCTTCACCTTGCGGCGCAGCGCCTCGGCCTTCTCGATGTAGGTTGCCAGGCGCATGAGGATGTCGTCGAGGATGCCGCCCGCCTCCCCCGCCTCGACCATGTGGACGAAGAGCGAGTCGAAGGCCTGCGGCCGCTTGCCCAGCGCCTCGGCCAGCGTGGAGCCCGCCTCGACGTCGCCGGTCACATCCGCCGTCACCCGGCGCAGGGGATCGCTCTCTGTCTGGCGCGCGAGGATGTCGAGGCACTGGACCAGCGGCAGCCCGGAGTTGACCATCGTCGAGAACTGCCGGGTGAAGACGGCCAGGTCGCGGTTCCTGATCCGCCCGGCGCGCTTGCCCAGCGGCAGCAGCGAGCGCGCCTCCTTGGGCCGGATGTGGGTCAGCTGGATGCGCCGGCGGCGAAGCTGGGCCGCGGCGTCGTCCATCGACTCCGCCTCGAGGGTCCCGCTCTCCTCGCGGCCGCCGGGCAGGCGGCCCTTCCAGGCGTAGGCGTTCACGCCGCCCTCCGATTCTGCCCCCGCCCGTCGGCGCCGGGAACGCGCGGCCGATAGGTCGGGTCGGCCTTGGCCAGCATCGCCTCCAGTTCGGCGGGATTGCCGCTGCGCGCCAGGATCTCGTCCAGCCGGATCGCGCCGTTGACGTAGGCCTGGAAGAGGCCCTGGTTCATCGTCTGCATGCCGTGCTTCTGGCCCGCCTGCATCATCGTGTAGATCTGGTGGACCTTGCCCTCGCGGACCAGCGCGGCGATCGCCGGCGTGCAGGCCAGCACCTCGGCGACCATCACCCGCCCCCGCCCGCGACGGTGCGGAATCAGCTGCTGAGTGAGCACGCCGCGCAGGACGAAGGCGATCTGGGCCAGGACCTGCTTCTGCTGGTTCGTCGGAAAGACGTCGACAATGCGGTTGATCGCCTCATAGGTCGAGTTCGTGTGCAGGGTGGCGAAGACCAGGTGGCCCGTCTCGGCGATGGTCAGCGCCGCGGAGATCGTCTCCAGGTCGCGCATCTCGCCGATCAGGATCACGTCCGGGTCCTGGCGCAGCACGTACTTGAGCGCCGTCGGGAAGCTGCGCGTGTCGGCCCCGATCTCGCGCTGGTTGACGATCGCCCTGCGGTTGGCATGCACGTACTCGATCGGGTCCTCGATGGTCATGATGTGGCATGGGCGGGAGCGGTTGATCCGGTCGATCAGCGCCGCCAGCGTCGTCGACTTGCCGCTGCCGGTCGGCCCGGTGACCAGCACGAGGCCGTTGACCTGCTCGGCGAATTCGGCCACCACGGGCGGCAGCCCGAGGCGGTCGAAGCTCATCACGTCGTGCGGGATCAGCCGGATCGCCGCCGTCGTCGAGCCGCGCTGCATGAAGACATTGGCCCGGAAGCGGGCCAGGCCGCGGATGCCGAAGGAAAGGTCCAGCTCGTGCTCCTGCTCGAAGCGCTTCTTCTGCTCC
Organism: Candidatus Eiseniibacteriota bacterium; assembly: GCA_016867695.1. Classification (GTDB taxonomy): domain Bacteria; phylum Eisenbacteria; class RBG-16-71-46; order CAIMUX01; family WJJG01; genus VGIY01. The sequence goes on from VGIY01000104.1 coordinate 4,584, forward strand.
TCGCGCAGGATCGAGTAGACCAGCCGCGCGCAGGCGTCGGGGTCCAGCACCTCGTGCTCCGTCGGCACGAGGCGGCCGTCGATGCGCAGCTGCGGCGGCACGCCGGCGGTCAGGTGCAGGTCCGAGGCGCCCTTCTCGGCCATCTCCGCCAGGAGGCGCTCGAGTGAGATCATCGCCGGCCCCTCCGCGGCGGGCCGCGCGGCACGCGCTCCGGCCCGCGGGTTACCCCCCGCGGGCTCGGGCACGGCGCGGTCCCGAGGCTCAAACGTCGTCGTCCCGGGCTGTTTCCTTCAGCACTTCTTCGGCCGAAATCAGCCCTTCCTTGAGCTTGAGCAGGGCATCCATGCGCAGCGTCAGCATGCCCTCGCGCACCGCCTGGCTCTTCAGTTCGCCGGTATGGGCGCCGCGGACGATCATCTCCCGCAGGGCGGCGCCGACCGGCATGACCTCGTAAACGCCGGTGCGCCCCTTGTAGCCGGTGCCGTGGCAGATCTCGCAGCCGGCGGGCTCGTAGAAGGTCACCGCCGGCATGCAGTCGCTCTCCTTCAGCCCGAGCTGCTCGATCAGCTCCGCGCCCAGTTCCGCCGGCCGCTTGCACTGCTTGCAGAGCCGGCGCACGAGGCGCTGGGCGAGGATCAGGTTGGTCGACGAGGCGACCAGGAAAGGCTCGACGCCCATGTCGACGAGACGCGCCAGGGTGCTCGGCGCGTCGTTGGTGTGCAGCGTGGAGAGGACCAGGTGGCCGGTCAGCGCCGCCTTGACCGCGATCGAGGCCGTCTCCAGGTCGCGGATCTCGCCGACCATGACGACGTTCGGATCCTGGCGCAGGAAGGAGCGCAGCGCCGCCGCGAAGGTCAGCTTGACCGCCTCGTTGACGTTGACCTGATTGATCCCGTCGAGGTTGTATTCGACCGGATCCTCGGCGGTCATGATATTGACATCGGCGGTGTTGATCCTGGAGAGGGCCGAGTAGAGCGTCGTCGTCTTGCCGCTGCCGGTCGGCCCGGTGACCAGGACCATGCCGTACGGGAGGGCGATCGCCTTCAGGAAGTGCTTCAGCGCCGAGGGCTGGAAGCCCGCCTGCGTCAGGTCGAGCGTCAGGTTGGACTTGTCGAGGATGCGCAGGACGATCTTCTCGCCGAAGATGCAGGGCAGCGCCGAGACGCGCAGGTCGATCTTCTTCGCGGCGATGCGGATCTTGATCCGCCCATCCTGAGGCACGCGCTTCTCGGCGATGTCCAGGCTGGCCATGATCTTCAGGCGCGAGAGGATCGCCGACTTGAGCTTGAAGGGCGGGTTCATCCGCTCGTACAGCGTCCCGTCGATGCGGAAGCGGACGCGCAGCGACTTCTCGTAGGTCTCGACGTGGATGTCGCTGGCCCCCTCCTTGACCGCCTGGGCGATCATCGAGTTGACGAACTTCACGACCGGCGGCTGATCCCCGCTCTCGGCCTCGCCGAGCGCGGCGTCCTCCTCCCCCTGGTCGACGACCTCGAGGTCCTCTTCCATCGAGCGCATCACGTCGGCCATCGACAAGATCCGGTCGTAGTACTTGTCGATCGCCCGGCGGATCTGGTCCTCGGTCGTGACGAAGGGCTCGACCTCGAGGTTGGTGATGAACTTGATGTCGTCGAGGGCGAAGAAGTTGGCCGGGTTGACGATCGCCACCATCAGCTGCTTACCGATGCGGCTGATCGGGATGACGCTGTACTTGGTGGCCACCTCGGCGGGGATGAGGCGGATGACGTCGGGGTCGACCTCGATCTGGTCCAGGTTGACGCTGGGAGCGCCGTAGTGGTCGCTGAGGAAGCGCAGCAGGCTGTCCTCGTCGAGGGCTCCGAGGCGCAACAGGTGGCCCAACAGGTCACCGCCCTGCTTGCTCTCGATCTCGCGGGCCTTTTTCAGCTGCTCGGGGCGGATCAGGCCCACTTCGAGCAGCTTCGGACCGAGTTCGCCGTTCACCGCGCCTCCGCGTCGACGGAAGGCAGCGCGCACCCGTCCGGACGCCGGCGGGGCGCTCTTCCGCGCCCCACGCCGACGCACGAGGCGTGCCGCCGGGCCCGCGCCGGCGGGCCGATCGCGCCGGCGCGCAACGCCCATGAAGACAGAGGATTGCGCGTGGATAGCCGTCCATCGGGGCAGCGGGCGCGGGGGGCGCGACCGTGCAGAATCGGCATTATGCCCGTGAAGCGTTGCGCGATGCACGCCCCCGCTCAGGGCGCCTCCCGGCCGCCGACCGTCACGTAGGCCCGCAGCTCCTCGAGCCGCTTGGGCCCCACGCCGCGCACGTCGAGCAGTTCCTCCATGCGGGTGAAGCGGCCGCGCGCGCGGCGCAGCGCGAGGATCCTCCCGCTCAACGCCGGCCCGATCCCGGGCAGCGCCAGGAGCGCCGTGCTGTCGGCGGCGTTCAGGTCGAGGTAGCCGTCGATATAGAGCGGCTTCTGCTCCGCCGCCGGACGGGGGACCGGCCGCGCAGTGGAGATCGGCGCCGGCGCCGGAGTCGGTGTCGGCGAGGGCGTCGTTGGCGGAGTGGGCGCCGGTGCCCAGTCCGGTTCGGGCGCCCCGCCGGACACATCCTCCGTCCCCGGCGCGGGGACTCCCGGGGCCCCTCCCCGGCCGGGCGGCACGAGGGCGAGTTCGCGCAGCGCCGACAGCGCGTAGCTCCCCGCCAAGAACAGGACGAGGAGCGCGAGCAGGCGTCTCTCCTGGGGCGTGAAGACCATGGAGGTTCTCGGGCGCGGAGTTCGAGGTGCGGCTGGCGCCGGCGGCCGGGTCGCCTCCGGCGCGGGATCAGTCGCGGAAGTGCCACTCCACGCCCGCCTGGGTGCTGCGGTAGGGCAACGGCATCCAGGCCCCGTCGGCGTAGGTGGCGGAGTCGTGCGGGCGATTCCCGAGATTGCGCACGGCCAGGAAGAAGCGCGCGCCCACGAGGCGCCCATGGATTTCCGCGTCGTAGCGCGTGAACGGCGCGCAGTGGCCCGCGGGCGTCGCCATCGCGTCGCGGGCGGTGGCCACCAGCCTTCCTTCGAGCTGCAGATCTCCCTGGAAGAAGGTCCTGCCGATCGCGAACAGGGCCCGGCCGTGTCCCCGCGGCACGAGAACCGGCAGCGCGTCTTTGCCGGGGCGGGCGACGAGCAGGCCGTCGGCCTCGAGGCGTCCCCCCAGGGGCAGCCGCAGGCCGATCGAGAAGCTCAGCGCCTGATAGCGGACCAGTCCGCTGGAGACCCCCAGCGTGTCGCGCGCGCCCGGGGCGAGATCCGCCGCGCGCAGCGGATCGACGCCTAGGGCGCCGGTCACCTCGCGGGCGATCCAGCCCACGCGCAGTCCGTGGCTGCGCCGCCCGAGCTCCAGGCGCGCCTCGGCCTCCGTCGCTTCGCGCACCGGACCTGCGTCGACGCGCTCGCCTCCCGGCAGGAGCAGACCCTGCTCGAGCAGCGCCCGGCCGTCGCCGTCGAGACGCGGCGTGAAGGGCGCTGTGGCGTGGCGCCCCCCCTCGAGCGCGAAGTTCCATGCGCCCCAGCGTCTCGCGGCGAGCAGATGGGCGCGCGCGTGGCCATCTCCCCACCAGGGGTCGCTGTACCCGACCGCGGCGTAGAGGGACCGACGCTCTCCGGGCCACGAACCGGCGATAGCCAATCCC
>VGIY01000105.1 GCA_016867695.1 Candidatus Eiseniibacteriota bacterium
TAGCGGATGTTGTAGTCGGTCTTCAGATACCCGAAGGGCAGACTACCGAAATCGAGTTGGGCTCTGTCCTTGACTGGCATGCCGGCTCCCCCCGGTGTTCGGAGTCCAGATCCGCATGGGAACGGAAGAGCCTAGCATGTCACTCGTGTCCGCGCCACCCCCGCGAGCCGGAATCCAGCAGGCCCGCTTCCCGCAGCTGCGCGAGGAAGACCTCCAGGTCGGCAGCGAGTCGTCCGCGCGGCACGGAGGGAAAGGCCTCGGCGAGCAGCGCCTCCAGTTCGGCTCGCCCCGCGCCCGGGGCGAGCGCCTCCCAGAGGGCGACGCTCGCGCGATTGCGCAGCCGCAGGGCCGCTCCCCCCGCCCCCAGGAGCGTCCAGCCGCCCGCCTTGTCCCGGTAGGCGCGCAGCCGTGGCGCCGGGCGGTAGATGGTGTCCTTGGCGAGCGGCATGTCGATCCCCTCCGGCCGCCCTGGCCATCCCCGGCCGGCGGCTCCCGCTCAGCCCGGCGGCAGTCCGCCCGACTCCAGCCGGATGCACTCGGCCAGCGCGCGCTCGCCATGTGTCCGGACATCCAGCGGGCAGGGCTCGCAATCGAGGTAGTGGGAGCACTCGCGGCAGCGCCGCAGCCGGGCGTAGGTCTCGGCCGAGTGGGCGAAGTTGAAGAAGCCGACGAAATAGGGGCTGCGCAGGAAGTCGGCCCCTCCCGCCCCCCCCGCGATGGGAGGGTCGATTGCGTGCCATGGCGACCCCCGGGCGTCGCGGGGGACCGGGCAGTCGAGCACGTGGCGGCAGGGGTGCAGCCGGCCGTCGACGCCCAGAACGGCCGCCTCGAGCCCGCCCGGACAGCGACGCCCGACGGCGGCGGGGAACCCGTGACGGCGGCGCAGCAGGTCCCTCAGCCGAGCGGCGCCGTAGTTGAGGACGATGCGGCCGGGTTCCCCCACCCCGGCCGCGGCCCGAGCGACGCGCACCGCGCCGAGAATCCACTCCCCCGGGTCGGGCGCGAGCGCCCGCGCGCCCGGCGTCTGCCAGGCGTAGGCGCGCATGCGATCGACGAGCACGCCGTCGACGCCCAGGTCGTGCATCCGCAGGAGCGACTCCTCGAGGCGGCCCAGGTTGACCCGGGTCAGCGTCGCCTGGATCGTGACGCGCATCGGCGCGGCCAGGGCGCGGCGCTCGGACAGGAGGGCGCGCAAGTGCCCCAGCGCGCGATCCAGGCAGCCCGAGCCGCGCACCCGGTCGTTCTCCTCGGAGAAGATGCTGTCGATGCTGAAGTTCAGGCTGATCGGGCCGATCGCCAGGAGATCCCGGCGCAGGCGCTTCCCGAGCGCCAGGCCGTTGGTCGCGACGCCGACCTCCAGGCCCCGCCCGCGAGCCTCGCGCACGAGGGCCGGCAGGTCGGGACGCAGCGTCGGCTCCCCGCCCAGCAGCACCAGGGAGGCGACGCCGGAGGCGCACAGGTCGTCGAGAGCGTGAGACGCGGGAAACGGAGAGGCCCGGGCGCCCGCGAGGGCGCGAGACCGCGCGGCGGAGCAGTAGACGCAGCGCGCGTTGCAGGCCGCCGTGACGTCCCAGTAGACGGTCGTCATCGCCGGGCCCCTCCGGCCCCGCGGGGCCGCTAGTGCCCGCCGCTCGAGCACTCGTTGCAGACGATGTTCCACGAAGACAGGGGCGGCGTGCCGTCGAGGCGCCGCAGCGGGGCGCGCACGGCTCCGCTCGGCTCGAGGCGCGGGGGCTCGTAGACCTCCGCGGCGCAGTCCAGGATCCGGCTCGGCTTCGACATGGTCGTTCCTCCTCTCGCAGCGTGGTACCGGGTCGTCATGCCGGGCGCCCGACGGCGGCCCGACGCCAGCACGCAAGCCGTAGCGCGAGGGGGGCCGCTCGAGGGCTAGATGGACGGGGGAAGGACCGCGCACCCCGGGGCAGGGCCGGATGGGGCGGGTGGAATCGGCGGCGGGGGGGGCGATGGAGCGGCTGGGAGCGGAGGAGGCTCGGCGCGGGGCGGAGAAGAACAGGCTGACGCCGCCGAATAATCCGTCTTGCCGAGTGTATATCTTTGTGATAGCATTGCGATATCAGTCCACCACCAAAGGAGGTTCCCATGATCCAGGAGCACAAGGTCCCCACGGCGCCCGGGATCCCGCTGCTGTTCGTCTTCCTCGTCCTGCTGGTCGGATCGCCGCTGCTGGCGATCCTCTCCGCGGTCGCCGCGAACTTCGTCGGCTTCGCCGTCTGGATGTTCCTGTTGCTCGTCGACATCTTCCTGCTCACCGGGCTCTTCGTCGTCAACCCGAACGAGGGCGTGGTCGCCCAGCTCTTCGGCCGCTACGTCGGCACCGCCCGCAAGCCGGGGCTGCAGTGGGTCAGCCCCTTCTGCTCGCGCCGGCGCGTCTCGCTGCGGGTGCGCAACTTCGAGAGCGGCAAGCTGAAGGTCAACGACCACGCCGGCAACCCGATCGAGATCGCCGCCGTGGTCGTCTGGCGCGTCGTCGACACCGCCGAGGCCATCTTCGAGGTCGATAACTACGAGCACTTCGTGCAGGTGCAGAGCGAGGCGGCGGTGCGCAACCTGGCCACCAGCCACCCCTACGACGCGCACGAGGAGGGCCAGGTCTCGCTGCGCAGCCACACCAACGAGGTGGCCGAGCAGCTCAAAGGAGAGGTCCAGCAGCGTCTCGGCAAGGCGGGCGTCGAGGTGATCGAGTCGCGCATCAGCCACCTCGCCTACGCGCCCGAGATCGCCAGCGCCATGCTCCAACGGCAGCAGGCGAGCGCGATCATCGCCGCCAGGCAGAAGATCGTCGAGGGCGCGGTCGGGATGGTCGAGATGGCGCTCGACATGCTCTCGAGCAAGGCGGTCGTCTCGCTCGACGAGGAGCGCAAGGCGGCCATGGTGAGCAACCTGCTCGTCGTGCTCTGCAGCGACCGCCACACGCAGCCGGTGGTCAACACCGGCACCATCTACCAGTAGGCGGGCCGTCGTGGCGGCGCGCAAGTCGTACCTGCTGCGGCTCGACCCGCGGACCCTGGAGGCCCTGCGGCGCTGGGCCGCCGACGACCTGCGCAGCCTGAACGGGCAGATCGAGTTCCTCCTGCAGCGCTGCCTGAGGGAGGCGGGAAGGCATGGGCGCGAGCCGCCCGCCCCGCCCCCGGAGGATCCTCGAGAGGAGCGAGCGGACGATTGACACCCCGGAGGGGCGGGCCGCACCATGGAGGCCGCCCAGGGCGCCGCGGGGCGCCCGTGACCCAAGGAGGTACGCCATGCACTTGAGAGCTCTCCCTTTCCACCGGGCCGCCACGGCCGCTCTCCTGCTCCTTCTCGCCGCCGCGGGAGGCGCCCACGCCGCCACCTACATGAAGCAGCTCTCGACCACGGGGGCCTTCGAGATCATGGGCCAGAAGCAGCCGGCCGAATCCGACACGACCGTCATCTGGCTCTCCGCGCAGGCGGCCTACATGGAGACGGGCAAGGGCGTGGCGACGATCCTGCGCGCCGACCAGGACAAGATCTACTTCGTCAAGCCCGCCGAGCGGGTCTACGCCGAGATGCCCCTCTCCAGCCTGGGGGACATCGGCGCGATGATGGGCGCGGAGGGCGATGACGCCGCCGGCGCCGATCAGATGGCCGCCATCGCCGGCGCCATGCTCGGCTCGGTCAAGGTCGACGTGCGCCCGACCGGGGCGAGCAAGCGCATCCGCGACTGGAACGCGAGCCAGTACATGGTCGACATGAGCATCGCCGGCATGACCAGCAAGGCGGAGATCTGGGCCAGCACCGACCTGAAGGCCGACTACGGTCTCTTCTTCAAGCTCACCAACGCGCTCCAGGGGCAGATGCCCGGCTTCGAGAAGGTCACCCAGGAGATGCAGAAGGTCCAGGGCATCCCGGTGCTGTCGATCACCGACGCGCAGGTCATGGGCACGAGCGTCAAGTCGACGACCGAGCTGCTCGAGTGCGCCGAGCGGGCGGCTCCGTCCGGGATCTTCGAGGTCCCGGCGGGATACGCCAAGAAGTCCTTCGCCGAGTTCAGCCGGTAGGGGAACGGGCCGGCGGGAGGTGACGATGGAGCTCCAGGAAGTTCTCCGCTCGCGCTACAGCGTCCGCGCCTACAAGCCCGACGAAGTCGAGCGCGACAAGCTGCTCGAGATCCTCGAGGCCGCCCGCCTCGCCCCCACGGCCGCGAACCGCCAGGCGTTCCAGCTGATCGTCATCCGCACGGCCGGCCGAGAGGAGGCCCTGCGGCGCATCTACAACAAGGACTGGTTCGTGCAGGCGCCGCTGGTGATCGCCGTCTGTGGACTGCGCGAGGAGAGCTGGGTGCGGCGCGACGGACACAACTATGTGGACGTGGACGCCGCGATTGTGATGGACCACCTGATCCTCCGTGCGGCAGATTCGGGGCTGGGCACCTGTTGGATTGCCGCCTTCGATCCAGCCGCCGCGCGCGCCGAGCTCGGGCTTCCCCGCGGGGTCGAGGCCATCGCCTTCACCCCGCTCGGCTACCCGGCGGACGAGCCGGGTCCGAAGAAGCGCAAGCCGCTCTCCGAGCTGGTGCGCTCCGAGCGCTGGTAGGCATCCCGGCCCGCGCCTGCTCCGCGGAAGGGAACTCGACGCCGGGAACGGCCGGCAGGGTCGCGGCTCCCCGTGGGCTTCCGCAGACCTGGTCCGACAGCAAGGGAGGATCACCCATGGACGCTTCGCGCTTCGGCTTCGCACTCCGCCCCTGTCGCCGGCGCCCCGCCGGGGCGCCGGGACCCCCGCGGCGGGGCCGCGGGAGGCGGACGCTACCGGCCGCGATGGTCGGCTTGACGCTCCTCGCGGCCCTCCTGGCCGGCACGCTCGCCGCCCCCGCGTCCGCCGAGGCGCCGCGCGCGGTTCCGCTGCGCGACGTGCCGCGCCCCGTCCCGGGCGAAATGGGCCCGGATGTCCTCTGGTCCGAACCCGGCGCGCGACTGGCGCCGCCGCCCGACCCGCAGGTGGGCGACTCCTGGATCTGGTGGCTCTGGGTCCACTTCCCCATGCCGCCCCACTGGGAGCAGCGCCAGTGCACGGTGCGCGGGGTCTCCGACCACGCCTACGTCGTCGTCGAGGACACGCAGTGGAACGTGCGCGTCCATCAGGCCGACGTCGACCTGATCCTCGAGCGCTGGGAGAACAGCAGTATCGGCCCCTACCCCGACCAGGGGATCTACGCGATCAACTCGGCCGCCTTCGGCGAGCCGCCCGACGAGCTCGATAACGACCCGCGCATCTACATCCTGTGGTTCGACTTCGGCATCAACGCCGACGGCTTCTTCTTCTCCTCCGACCAGTTCCCCGAAGGCGCCACGCCGGACATGCACAGCAACGAGTGCGAGGTGCTCTACCTGAACTCGAACAGCTCCGGCGGCGGCCCGAGCAGCGACTACATGATCTCGGTGATCGCCCACGAGTTCGAGCACATGATCCACTGGAAGTACGACCCGGACGAGGCCTCCTGGGTCGACGAGGGGCTGGCCGAGCTGGCGATGTGGTTCTACGGCCGCCCCGACGTGATCTCGGGCTTCAACGCGAACCCGGACAACTCGCTGATCGTCTGGAACGGCAACTGGTCCGATTACATCAAGACCTATCTCTGGTCCCTCTACTTCTACGAGCGCTACGGGGGGCACCCGTCGATCTACTCGGTCGTGCACGAGCCGCTCAACTCGATCGCCGGCTACGAGGCGGTTCTCGACCTGCACGGCTACACCGAGAGCTTCGCCGACGTCTTCGCCGACTGGGTCGTCGCCAACTACCTCGACGACGCGAGCATCGGCGACGGCCGCTTCGGCTACCAGGGCGCCGCTCTGCCCCCCTTCAATGCCGCCTACACCTTCACGGCCTATCCGGTCATCGACTTCGCCCGCACAGTCAACTACTGGGCCGCCGACTACTACCGCTTCCGCAACGTCTCCGACCTCGGCAGCCTGCGCCTCGAGTTCGACGGCGCCGACAACAACCGCTTCGCCGTCTGGGCGCTCACGCTCCATTCCGCCGAGCCGACCGAGGTGCGGCGCATGGCCCTCGATCCGGCGACGCAGGCGGGCGTCCTCGACGTCCCCGGGCTCGCCGATCCGGCCGACGAGGTGATCCTGGTCGTGGCCGGCATCTCCAGCGCCGGGAGCCCGGTCTACTACATCGACGCCGGGGCGAGCCCGGCGGCAACCCCCGAGCTGGCCGGCGCGGTTGGCGGCGGCGAGCTGCGGCTGGAGAGCTGGCCCAGCCCGACGCGCGACGGGGCGACGCTGCGCCTGCGCTGGGAGGGGCCGACGGCCGGCCCGGCGCGGGTCTCCGTCCACGACTCCGAGGGCCGGCTCGTGCGGCTCCTGAGGGGAGGTGGCGGCAGCGGCGCGACGACGCTCCTCTGGGACGGACGGACCTCGGCGGGAAGCTTGGCCGCTCCGGGCGTCTATTACCTGCGCGGCGAGGTGGGCGGCCTCAAGCGCGAGGGGCGGCTCGTGCGCCTGCCATGAGCAGGCCGGCGGCGATCGCGGCGGGCGGGCGCGGCGGCGCTCGGCGCGGGCCCGGCGCGGCGGCGGATGGAACTCCGCCGGCGGGATCCTCGTAGCTTGGCCCTGAGCATCCCGGGTCGGCCGGCGATCTCCCGGCCCGTTCCCGTCCGCAGCAGGGAGGTTCGATGAGGGGCCGTCCTCGCCTTCGTCTCTCGATCTCATGGCACGCCGCCCGCCTCGCGATCCTCGCCGGCATCATCGCGGCCGGCCTGGCGGCCGGCTGCGACAGCCCGGAGCGGCGCGACAACCCCGGCGCGGCCGCCCCCGACTCCGCGCGCGCCGCCGCCGGCGACTCCCTCGGACGCGCGGGAAGCGACAGCGTCCCGGCGGCCAAGCCCGGCCGGCGCGGCGCCCTGGAGCGCCTCCTGCGCCGCGGCGGCAAGGAGCCTCGCGCCGAGGAGGAACGCGTCCCGGTCGAGCTGGCGGCGACCGAGCTCGGCGACCTGCCCGCCTTCCTCTCGAGCACCACGACGCTCCAGGCGCAGGACTTCGCGCTGATCCTGGCCAAGATCGACGGGGAGCTGCGCGAAGTGCGCGTCGAGGAGGGCGATTGGGTCCGTCGCGGGCAGTTGCTGGCGCTGATCGACGACGCCGCCCCGCGCGTGGCCGCGGTGGAGGCGGCCGCCCGGCTGCGCGCCGTGGAGCTGGATCGGGAGCGCGTCCGCGCCCTGCACGAACAGCAGCTGGCCAGCGACAAGAACCTCCACGACGTCGACGCCCAGCACGCGCAGGCCGAGGCGCTAAACAAGGGCGCGGAGCTGCGCCTGAGCTACACGCGGGTCGTCGCGCCCTTCGCCGGCCAGATCACGGAGCGCTTCGCCGGCGTCGGGCAGACGGTCGCCCCGGGAGCGCAGCTATTCGCCCTCGCCGACCCGGACACGCTTTGGGCACAGATCCACCTGCCCGAGCGGGAGGCGCTGCGCCTCGGCCCGCACCAGGAGGTGTTCCTTTCGCCCGACACGGCGCCGGATCTCGAGCTGCCGGCGCGCGTGCTGCGCGTCGCCCCGACGGTCGACGCCCGCACCGGCACGGTCAAGGTGACCTGCCTGTTGACCGGACACGGCCCCGCGGTGCGCCCCGGCTCCTTCGTGCGCGTGCGCGTGGCCACGGACCTCCATCGCGGCGTGGCCGTCATCCCGCAGCGGGCGCTCGTCCCGGAAGGCACCCGGACCTACGTGTTCAAGGCGGTCGCCGACAGTGTGATCAAGACGCCCGTCGTGGTCGGCCTGGCGAGCGGCGAGCATGTGGAGATCGCCGAGGGGCTCCGGGCCGGCGACCGGGTCGTGACCGTGGGACACGGCGCGCTGAAGACCGGCTCGCGCATCCGGGAGGTCGCGGCGGCGCCGGCCGAGATCGCCCGGGCCGACTCGCACAGGCTGCCCTAGGCCGCCCGCCACCGGGGGTCCGACGCGTATGGGCATCTCGGAACGGTCGATGAAGCGCCCGGTGACCGTGACCATGGTCACCCTGGCCGTCGTCATCTTCGGGCTCGTGGCCCTGGCGCGCCTGCCGCTCAACCTGCTCCCCGACATCTCTTATCCGACGCTGACGATCCGCACCGAGTACGCCGATTCGGCGCCGGCCGAGGTCGAGAAGCTGGTCACCGAGCCCCTGGAGGAAGCCGTCTCGGTGAT
>VGIY01000106.1 GCA_016867695.1 Candidatus Eiseniibacteriota bacterium
CCCCGCTGCGTCGCGGCCGTCCCAGCTGCGGCTCCCCTGCGCCAGCGCGACCGGCGAGCGGCGCAGCAGCCGTCCCTCGGGGCTGCGCAACTCGAGAAGCCCCTCGCCCTGCGGGCCGCGATTCCAGCGCACCAGGATGGGGCCTCCCGCCGCCAGCGGCGACACGGAGAGCGCCAGGCGCGCGCCGCGGGGCGCGCCGCCGGCCACGTCCGCCACCGGCGCGGCGATCGGCGCCCAGCGGGAGGTCCAGTGCGTGGCCTGGCGCAGGAAGTCGTCGATCACCTCCTGCCCCTCGCCGGCGGGATTGGCGGCGACGAGCCCCCAGTAGAGCTGATCCGCCTCGGGCGTCGCCGCCGGATCGGGCAGCCCTCCGGGAGGGCCCGGGGCCTCCGCGGGCAGCGCGGGCAACAGGAAGGCGCTCGCGGCCGCGGGGGCGTAGACGCGCCAGTGCACGGTCGTGGCGACGGACGCGTCCCCCGGCGTGATCGCCCTCAGGCCCAGGTTCGAGCGCGTCCAGGTGGGCGCGGGGCTGACCCCGGGCGTGGTCGGATCGCTCCAGGAGAAGTGGCGCTGCTCCTGGACCAGCTCGGGCACCTGCATCCAGGAATCGAAGGTCACGCTGTGGGGCACGCTGAAGGCGCTGCGGTCGAGGATGCCCACGGCGTAGGAGGCGGCGGCGGAGCTGTCGGCGAAGGTGCCGACTGCCGCGTTGCGGGCGTCGGCTAGGTCCCCCGAGGGGTTGCGGCCGCCGAGCGTGTAGCTGGCGTCGCGGACGACGAGATCGCCCTTGGTGTCGAAGCCGATGGCGTGGTCGGCGCCGTCGATCTCGATGAGGGCCATGGACACCGCCTGGACCCGCGCCCCCGGCGGAACGCCCTGGAGGGAGACGGTCACGCTCTGGGAGAGGTCGAGGTCGCTGTTGATGTTCAGCGTCGTCGGCCCCGACACCTGCACGGCGCGCTCGACGCCCACCTCGCGCGCCACGGCGTTGGCGATCGAGCCCTCGAGGAGATCGGCGATCGGGATGCGCGCCGAGACGCTGTAGAAGGTCCTGGCCGCCCCGCCGCGCACGTCCAGCGCGTAGGGGCTCTTCGAGAAGGTGAAGAAGACGTACTCGACCTGATTCGGCATGTAGGTGTGACTGGGCATGTCGACCGTCCCGACGACCGGGAAGACGACCGGCTCGATCCAGGTGATCTGGGAGAGCTTGTCCTGCAGGGCGTAGTCGCTGAGCGGGGCGGCCTGCATGACCAGCGCGATGTCGAACTTCCCGTCGTTGGCGACGGTGGCGATGTTCTGGACCGCGCCGGAGACGCGCGCGCGCGTCCCGGCCATCGTCGAATCGGGCAGGACCGGGTAGAGCGGCAGCGTTACCGCGTCCAGGGCCGCGTCGCACAGCGTGGTGTAGCCGTAGCCCTCGGCCCCGGCGGTCGCCGTCCGGGGCTGGGCGAGCGCCTCGTCGGTGAAGCGGATCCAGCCGCCCTCGTCGGTCCAGCCGTGGTTGTCCGGAAACGGGGTCCCCGGCCAGGGGCCGATCATGACGAAGGCTCCGGCCACGGCCGCGCCCGTCTGCCCGTCGACGACGAAGACGTCGAGCGTGGAGACGCAGCGGCCGGGGGCCGGCCATGCGGCGACGAGCGCCAGGGCCAGGGCCAGCGTCAGGGCGAGGCTTCGGCTCCGGCGATCGACCAAGCGGCTGGAAGCGGACCTGCGGCGCGGGGGCATCTCAAACCTCCTCGTTCCTTCAGGCGCTCAGGGAGGCGCAGGGGTCGGAGCGGCGTGCACGGGGGAGGATACCACAGCCGCGGCCGGCCGCCAAATGCCGCGCGCCCCGGGGCGCTCCCCCGGGAGCGCACGCCCGGGAGCGCACGCCCGGGAGCGCACGCCCGGGAGGTACGGGGCTGTCCATCGCCGGCGAGGGTGCGGGCGGCGGCGGCCGCGCCGGCGCCGCGCTAGGGCACGATGCGGCCGTCGATCATCGACAGGATAGTGCCCGCCCGGGCGGCCAGCTCGGCGTCGTGCGTGGCGACGACGATGGTGAGCCCCTCCCGCTCGTTGAGCTCCTTGAAGAGGCTGTAGATCGCCTCGGAGTTGCGGGAATCCAGGTTGCCGGTCGGCTCGTCCGCGATCAGCACGCGGGGGGACGAGACGAGCGCCCGGGCCAAAGCGGCGCGCTGGCGCTCCCCCCCGGAGAGCTGCTTGGGCAGGTGGCCGCGGCGCGGATGCAGCCCCACGGTCCCGATGATCTCCTCCACCCTGTCCGGACTGCCGGGCGAGCGGGACAGGGCCAGTCCGAGTTCCACATTCTCCCGCACGGTGAGCGTGTCGACGAGCATGAAGTCCTGGAACATGAAGCCGATGTTCCCGCGCCGGACGGTCACGAGCTGGCTCTCCCTCATCCGGGAGACATCCCGCCCGAACGCCGTCAGCCTGCCCGAGTCGATCGTGTCCAGGCAGCCGAGGATGTCCAGCAGCGTGGTCTTCCCCGACCCCGACGGGCCGGTCAGGGCGTAGAACCCGCCGGCCGTCACCTCCAGGCTGACCTCGTCGTTCGCCCGCACGGTCTCCTCGCCCAGGCGATAGTGCTTCGAGACCTTCTCGGCGCGGATCAGGCACTCTGCCATGCTCATTCCCCCATGCGGATGGCGACCACCGGCCGCGTCGAGCTGGCCCGGAAGGCCGGATAGACGCCCGCCAGCAAACCCATGGCGACCGTGCCCGCCAGCGCCGCGGCGAGGAGCGCCGGAGAGATCAGGACCAGATCCCCCGAGGGCGCGTAGGGCAGGACCCTCTGGATCGCCCTCTGGACGAGATCCGTGGCCAGGATCGCCAGCAGACCGCCCATGGCCCCGCCCAGCACGCAGACGACGATCGTCTCCAGCCAGACGACGCGGAAGATGTCCCAGCGCGAGGCGCCCAGGGCCTTGAGCACGCCGATCTCCTTCGTCCGCTCGAACACCGACATGAGCACCGTGTTGACGACCCCGATGACGGCCACCAGGACGGCGATGAGCGCGATCGCGTGGGTCATGACCCGGGCGGAGGAGACCAGGTTCATGATCGTCCCCTTGACCTGCGCCATGCTGACGACCTGGATGCCCGGCTCGTCGTAGAGGTCCTCCTCGAAGGCGTGGATCTGGGCGATGTCCTTGAGCTTGATCCCGATCCCCGTCAGCCGCGCGTCCAGGTCGAACATCGCCTGGACCGTCTTCAGCGGCATGAACAGGATGCCGTCGTCTTGCGTGCCCGTCCTCTCGAAGACCCCGGCGACGGTGAGCACCTCATCGACGCCGGGGATGAAGATCCGGTCCCCGACGACGCGCTGCTCGAGTTCGGCCGCCTCGTAGCCGAGCAGCACCTCGGCCGCGTCGGGGGCGGAGAACCACCCCCCCGAGCGGTAGTGCGTCCAGGGTTTGAGTTCCAGATAGGAGGGATCGATCCCCATGAACAGGCTCAAGCCTCCGCGGCCGTCGTTCTTGTCGGGATCGAAGACCGTCTGCACGAGCTGCGGCGTGATCTTGTCGATCCGCGCATCGGAGACGATCCTCGCGTAGACCGCCTCGTCCATGTAGCGCAGCCCCCCCCCGCCCTTGAGCATCAGCGTCGCGGCCTCGTAGGGGCAGCCCTTGGCGGTGACCAGGAGCTGATAGCCCATCTTGTCGATGTCCGCCTGCAGGCTGTTCTGGTAGCCGACGTCGAAGCCCTTCAGGCTCACCAGGACCCCGACGGCCACGGCGATGCCGCAGACGGTCAGGGCGGTGCGGATCCGCTTGCGGAGCAGGTTCTTCAAGGCCAGCTTGATCAGGCTCATCGGATTTCCACTCCCCGGCCGCGGATCGAGACCGGGCGGCCCTTCTCGGCCACGACCACGCCCTCGACGGCGACCTTGCGGCCGACCCGCTGCGGCAGCGCGATGCCCGCCGCGCTCAGCTCCACGAAAAGGACCCCGGTCGGGTCGGCGACGTTGAGCCAGCAGCCGGCCGGGCACTCCGTCTCGATCGTCCCCTCGAGCTTGACGGTCCTGCCCTCGTGGGCGCCCGGGTCGCTGAAGATGTCCGCGATGGCGATCGCCGGCCCCGGCGACAGGGGGGCGCCGAATGTCTCTACCTTGCGGGCGCATCCGCTCGCGGCCAGCGCGGCCAGCGCCGCCGTGGCGGTCAGGGCCACCGTCGCGGCCAGCGCCGCCGCGGCCAGGGCCCGGATTCGATGTCTCATGGTCTCACCTCCCGGTAGTGGGCGTCGTGCCGCCAGCCCAGGATGAACGCGTCGAAGAGGATCAGGTTCTTGCGCAAGCCGCGGATCGTGGCGGCGAAGTCCTGGGCGCTGTTCCTGGAGGGGTCGCGGATCGCCGCCACCGGCCCCTCGCGGCGAAAGGCGTGATCGTAGAAGTCGGCCA
This sequence comes from Candidatus Eiseniibacteriota bacterium, assembly GCA_016867695.1. Classification (GTDB taxonomy): domain Bacteria; phylum Eisenbacteria; class RBG-16-71-46; order CAIMUX01; family WJJG01; genus VGIY01. The sequence continues at coordinate 4,397 of VGIY01000106.1, forward strand.
GCGTCAGACCCTGGAACTGCCGGGTGAACGACTTGTCCCGGAAGAGCTTGACCTCGGGCGAGGACATCTTCTGGTAGTAGAATTCCAGGATCTCCCCCTCCAGGTCGGTGGCCAGGATGAGCTGGAGCCCGCCGTACATGCCCTTCTGGTTGACGCCGTGGACGAAGCCGATCGTCTCCGTCCCCTTCAGGACCGTGTAGAAGGCATAGGGCACGTCGTTGGTCTCGAAGATGCTGTCGAACGCGTCGTCGAGCTTCTCCTGGATCTCCCGGGCCAGGGGCTCCCCTCCGCGCTCGTCGATCGTGATGAAGTCCGTCCGGTATCCGGTGGCCTCCGGGAACAGCCGGCGGATGTCCCGGTCGGGATCGTTCAGCGTGCAGCCCACCGCGGCGCGCGCCTCCCCGGAGAAAGCGAGCGCGGACGGAAGACCGAGAAGCAGCATGAGTGCGGATCGCATGTCCTTCTCCTAGGAAGCGAAGCAGTAGACCTGGCCGACGAACCGGCCATCCTCGAGTCCCTTCCCGTGCAGCAGCGGCTGGAACCAGGCCAGACGCCAGCTCCAGCGGCGATCCAGACGGTGCGTGAGCCCCGCGCCGGCGACGAGATGATCCATCCCGCTCCCGTCATGGCGAAGATCGCCGTCCCAGTACATGCCTTGCAGGTGGAGCTGGAGCCGCTGGCGGCTGGGAATCGTGTAGTCGAGCTGCGACAGCGCCCCGAGGACCGGTCGGCGGTCGTCGCGGCCGTAGGCGGTCTCCGCCTTGAAGGCCCAGGGGCCGACCTCGTACTGCGCGTCCAGGCCGAGGCGCTCCTTCCTCACCGCCCGGTCCGACGACAAGGGGGGGCGGGGGAAGGTCCGCATCCGCTCCGCCCGCAGCACGCGCCCAGCCATGCCGGATAGGCCATACTGGAGCTCGCGCCCCGGCGGCGTCCCGATCCTGGCTGTGGCCAGGAAGCTGCCGTCGCGACGCTGCAGGCTCATACCCGAGCCGTTCTGCAGCGCGATCGTGTAGTCGTAGGCGCCGGCGAAGCCGCTGTAGGCGATCCCCCAGTCCTGCTTGTAGCCGATGTTGTCGTGGGCCAGGGTCTGGAAGATCGTCGCGTGCGTGTCCAGGAGGGGCTCCAGACCGAAGGCGGCGTCGAAGTGCCCTGCCCGCAGCGTGCGTCCCAGGCCCAGCTTGTGCTCGACCCAGGCGTTGTGGAGGTCCAGGGACCAGGCGCGCGAGGCGGGCTCGTCGGCGTCGTAGGCGATCCTCGCCTGCAGGTTGGCGGTCAGGAAGTCCCCCCCCTCGCGAGAGAACCTCTCCAGGTACTCGATGCCGGAGGCGTTCTTGAGATCGTGCCCCCCGTTGCCGCTCCACCCCTCGCGGTCGGAGTAGCCGCCGACGAGAAGGAGCTCCCGGCTGACGACGCGGTTGGCCGCGAGCGGCGCGCCCTGGAAGAGCGCCATCCCCAGGAGGCCCGCCGCCAGGGCGCGGACGAGCCGCCCGCCCCCCCCGAGGCTGGGGCCCGCTTCCCGCCGGATGGACCCGCGGCGGCGCCTGTCCCGGCGCGGGCTCATCGGTACCCCTTGCGGAAGCGGCGGATCACCTGCATGACCTCGTCGATCTTGGTCTTCTCGTCCCCGTCCTTCCTGCGCAGGGCATTCGCCACGCAGTGGTTCAGGTGCCGTTCCAGGATCGCGTCCTCGACCCGCGCCAGCGCCCCGACCGCGGCATGGATCTGGTGAAGGATGTCCCCGCAGTACTGGCCCTCCTCGACCATCCTCTGAACGCCGCGGATCTGCCCCTCGACTCGCTTGAGAGCCACGAGGCTTGTCTGGTGCGACGGATGGGCCATGCTCGTCCCCCTTTCGGCGGCGATCCCCATATACCCCCTGGGGGTATATAACAGAACCAGCCCAGGGAAGAAAAGTTCGCCCCTTTCTACCGGCGGAGCGACGATCCCGCCGGACTCGGGGGCTCCCGGCCGGTTGACAGCCTTCCCGCCCCCGGCCTAGCTTCGCGTCGTCCCGCTGCCTGGGACGAGAGGAGGATCCCGATGAGCCGCATCCCGACCTGGTGGATGGCGACGCGCCCCTTCGCCTTCCCCGCCTCGATCATGCCCGCGCTGCTCGGCGGCGTCGTGGCGCTCGTTCACGCGGGCGCGCGCCTCGATGCGCTGCGTTTCCTCCTCGCCGCGCTGGGGGCCGCTGCCGTCCACGCGGGGGCCAATCTGCTCAACGACTACTTCGACTACCGCAACGGCGTGGACACGGCCGCCACCCGGGGCGCCTCGCGCGGCATGCTCGTCTCGGGGCGCATGACGCCGCGCGAGGTCCTGCTCGAGGCGTTCGTTTGCTGGGGGATCGCGGCCGCCCTGGCGCTCTACTTCGTCCTCGCGGTCGGCCCGCTGCTCCTGCCGCTGATCGCCGCCGGGCTGGTCCTCGGGGCCGGCTACACGGCGGCTCCCCTGCGCTGGAAGTACCGCGCCCTGGGCGACGCCTGCGTGTTCCTCGCCTTCGGGGTCGGCGTCACGCTCGGCGCCTACGCGGTGCAGGCGGGAAGGCTTTCCTGGACGCCGGTCTGGTACAGCCTGCCCGTCGGGCTGCTCATCTGGGCGATCCTCCACGCCAACAACCTGCGCGACATCGCCACCGATAGGGCGGCCCGCATCCGCACGCTGGCCATGGCGCTCGGCGCGAGGGGGGCGCGGGGGCTCTATGCGGCGCTGCTCGCCGCCGCCTACCTGCTCACGCTCGGCTTCGTCCTCGGCGGGGTCTTCAAGCCGGGGGCGCTGCTGCCCTGGCTGAGCCTTCCGCTGGCCGCCGGACTGCTGCGCGGTGCCCTGCGGGCCGGGGCGACGCCCGAGGCGGCCCCGGGGGCGGGGCTCGAAGCCGGCCCGCCCGTCGCGCTCGTCACGCTCGACATCCGCACGGCGCAGCTGCAGATGGTCTTCGTCGCGCTGCTCGTCCTGGGGCTCCTCGGCAGCCTGGTGCTCTAGACCCGGGCGCACGCTCGGCCCGAGGGGAAGGGGGCTCGGCCATGTCCATCCCGCGCGCGGGAGATCCCCCGCCCGCCGCATCGCTCGAGGCGCGTTCCGCCCGCCGGCCGATCATCGGCATCATGGGCGGCAGCGCCTGCGACGAGGCCGCCTACGAGCGCGCCCGCCGCGTCGGGGCGCTCGTCGCCCGGGCCGGGTTCGTGCTCCTCTGCGGGGGCGGGACGGGGGTGATGGAGGCCGCCGCGCGCGGCGCGCGAGAGGAGGGCGGCACGACCGTCGGCATCCTGCCGGGACGCGACGCGGTCGAGTCCCCGCCCAACCCCTACATCGACATCCCGCTCTACACCGGCATCCACTACGCCCGCAATCTCCTGAACGTCCTCTCCAGCGACGTGGTCGTGGCCGTCGCCGGCGGTCTGGGCACGCTCTCCGAGATCGCCCTCGCGCTGCGCTGCGACCGCCCGGTGGTCCTGCTCGACTCCTGGCGCTTCGACGCCGCCGGCTTCGAGCCGCCGGGCCACCTCTATCACGCCGCCGACCCGGAGGCCGTCCTCGACCGGGTGCGCGCGCTCCTGGCCGCCGGGGAGTCGGGGCGGCGGGACAGCCGGCCGGCCGGACAAGTAGTTGCTGGCGGCGCGGCGACCGACTAGACTCCCGGCACTCGATGGCCCGGCGCCCCGGGGCCGCCGGCATGGTCCTCGTCCGCCGTCGCCTTGTGCGACGCGCGGGCCAGCGCAAGAGGAGGCTTGATGGGTCGCGGGGGGTGGA
>VGIY01000107.1 GCA_016867695.1 Candidatus Eiseniibacteriota bacterium
TGCGCGGCGTGCGCTTCTGACTGCAGCATCCGGAGATCTTCTCCACGCAGCTGCGCGCGCTCGCGCGCGTCGCCGCCGAGGGGCCCCTGCGCCTGCTCGTGCCGATGGTCGGCGATGTCGGCCAGCTGCGCGAGACGCGCCGGCTTCTCGTCCGGGCCGCGGCGGAGGCGCGGGCGGCGGGCCACGAGGCGGCCGAGCCGCCGCTCGGACCGATGATCGAGCTGCCGGCGGCGGTGCTCATGGGCGACGCGCTGGCGCGCGAGTCGCGCTTCTTCAGCATCGGCTCGAACGATCTCATCCAGTACTCGCTGGCCGTGGATCGCGGCAATGCCGGCATCGCCTGCCTCTACGACGCGCTCGACCCGGCGGTGCTGCGGGCGATCGACATGAGCGTCCGCGCCGCGCACGCGGCGGGGATCCCCGCCGGCTCGTGCGGCGAGATGTCTGGCGAGCTGCCCGGGCTGCTGCTCCTGGTCGGGCTGGGCGTCGACGAGCTGAGCGTGGCCGGCGGGCTGGTGCGCCGGGTCCGGGCGATCCTCGGCCGGGTCGAGGCGGGCCACCTGGCGCGCCTGGCGAAACGCAGCCTGGAGGCCGACTGCGCCGCCGAGGTGCGCCGCATCGTGGCCGAGGAGCTGCGCGGCGACGCGCAGTTCTCGATCGAGGAGCGGGAGGGGCGCTGGGCCTGTCGCTGGGATCCGGAGGCCTAGGGGCGACGACGCGGGGGGCCCCACGGGGACCCGCGGGAGGAAGGAGCGAGGGCGTGAGCAAGGGCGCGGCGAAACCGGTGGCCATCGTCCCCGCGGCGGGGATCGGCACGCGGCTGCGGCCGCAGACGCACACGATCCCGAAGGCGCTGCTCAACGTGGCCGGCAAGCCGATCCTGGCCCACATCCTCGACGCGCTGGTCGGGCAGGGGATCGAGCGCATCGTCGTCGTCACCGGCTACAAGGGGGATCGCATCCGCGAGTACCTGGCCGAGCGCTACCGCGAGGGCGTCGAGGTCGTCGAACAGACGCAGCGGCTCGGCCTCGGCCACGCGGTGCAGGTGACCGCCTCGACCGTCGGCGAGGGACCGGTGCTGATCGTCCTCGGCGACACGATCGTCGAGCCGCGCTGGCAGGACTTCCTCGGCGGCGAGGTCGCGGTCATCGGCGTCAAGGAGGTCGACGACCCGCGCCGCTTCGGCGTCGTCGAGGTTTCCGGCGAGCGGGTCGTGCGCCTGGTGGAGAAGCCCGCCGATCCCCCCAGCCCGCTGGCCATCGTCGGCATCTACTACTTCCCCGAGGCGCGCCCGCTCTTCGCCGCGCTGGAGGCGCTGATCGGGGGCGAGCGGCGCACCAAGGGGGAGTATCAGTTGACCGACGCGCTGCAGTCCATGCTCGACGGCGGGGCGCCGATGCGCGTCGCCCCGGTGGGGGGCTGGTTCGACTGCGGCAAACCCGAGACGCTGCTGTCGACGAACCGCCACCTGCTGCAACAGGTGCCTCAGCCGCTGCCCATCCCCGGGGTGACGCTGCTGCCGCCGGTCTTCATCGCCCCCACGGCGGTCGTCGAGCAGGCGGTCGTCGGCCCGCACGTCTCCATCGCCGACGGCGCGGTCGTGCGCCGGGCGATCGTGCGCGACGCGATCGTCAACGAGGGCGCGGTGGTGGAGGAGATCCTGCTCGACAGCTCGGTGGTCGGCGAGTGCGCGGTAGTGCGCGGCGCCTTCCAGCGCGTCAATGTCGGCGACTACTCCGAGGTCGATCTCTCCGGGAGGCCCGCCGCCGAGTAGCGGGCGCGTGCCGCCGCGGCGGCCGCGGAGGCGGGAGAGCGAGCCCGGGGACATCCTCCCTCGGCGGTCCCATGGAGCGACCTGAAGAGCGACCCGGCGCTTGCCGCCGCCGCGAGGCTGGCCTAGAATCGCCCCGCCGTCGCCGCGGCGGCCGGAATCCTGGACCCATAAGGAGCCACTCGATGCATCGTCATTATCTCTTCTCGTCGGAGTCGGTCGCCCGCGGGCACCCCGACAAGGTGGCCGACCAGATCGCTGACGCCATCCTCGATGAACTGCTGAGCAAGGACCCCGCGGCGCGCGTGGCCTGCGAGGTGCTGGTCACGACCGGGCTGGCTCTGGTCTCCGGCGAGATCCACACGGAGAAGGCCTACGCCGAGATCCCCCAGATCGTCCGCCGGACCATCCACGCGGTCGGCTACAACGATCCGACCTTCGGCTTCGACAGCGCCACCTGCGGGGTGCTCGTGTCGATCGACGAGCAGTCGCCCGACATCAGCCGCGGCGTCGAGGCCGACGAGCGCATCGGCGCTGGCGATCAAGGGATCATGTTCGGCTACGCGACGGACGAGACGCCCGAGCTGATGCCGCTGCCGATCGCGCTCGCCCACCGGATGATGATCCGCCTGGAGGAGGCGCGCGTGGGGCGGATCCTGCCCTGGCTGCGGCCCGACGGGAAGGGGCAGGTGGCGGTGCGCTACGAGAACGATCGCCCCACCTGGATCGAGGCGGTGGTGCTCTCGGCGCAGCACGAGGATGTCGGCATCGAGAAGGTGCGCGAGGGGCTGCGCGAGGAGGTGATCGCCAAGGTCCTGCCGCCGGGCATGTTCGACCCGGCCAGGCTCGTCCTCCACGTGAACCCGACCGGGCGCTTCGTCGAGGGAGGGCCGCGGGCCGACACGGGCCTCAGCGGCCGCAAGATCATCGTCGACACCTACGGCGGCATGGCGCCCCACGGGGGCGGGAGCTTCTCGGGCAAGGACCCGACGAAGGTGGATCGGTCGGGGACCTACGCCGCCCGCTGGGTGGCCAAGAACGTCGTCGCCGCCGGGCTCGCCGAGCGCTGCCTGATCCAGATCGCCTACGCCATCGGCGTGGCCGAGCCGGTGAGCATCGCCGTCGAGACCCACGGCACCGAGAAGCTGCCGCTGGCGGAGATCGAGCGGCGGATCCGGCGCGTCTTCGACCTGACCCCCCGCGGGATCATCGAGGCGCTCGATCTGCGCCGCCCGATCTACGAGCGGACCGCCTGCTACGGCCACTTCGGCCGCGAGCTGCCCGAGTTCACCTGGGAGCGGACCGACCGGGCCGATGCGCTGCGGGAGCGGGGCTAGGGGCGGGCGGATCCGCAGGGAACGCCGGCCGTTCTGGAGGAGCGCATGGCCCGCAGCCAGGCCAAGCCGCCGCGGCGCGTGATCCTGGGGATCCTGCTGCTCGCCGTCAGCCTGCTCACCGCCATCAGCCTGCCGGGGCTCGGGCTGGGGCGGGCGACCGGACCGTTCGGGCAGGTCTGGGTCCAGTGGTGGGCGGGGGCGTTCGGGGCGATCTCCGTCTGGGCCTGGACCGCCCTGGGCATCGCCTGGGGCCTCGCCTTCCTCGGCCGCTGGCGGCGCGGCCCGCTCTGGCGCGCCGGTCTGCTTCTCGCCCCGCTGATCGTCGCCTGGAACGCGCTGCTCCTGCTGCTCGGGCCCTCGCCGCAGGGCCGCTACGGCGGCTGGTGCGCCGAGCGCCTGCTGGGGGCGGGCGGCGCCTTCTTCGGGCCCGACGCCCGCGTGCAGCTCGCGCTGGCGCTCCTGACGCTGGCCATGATCGCGCTCCTGATGTTCCTGCGCTGGGGCCTGCCGGCGCCCGTCGGCGCCTGGGTCGACGCCGGGGTCTGCGCCCTGGGGCGGCTCGGGCGGCTGGGCCTCGTGCTCCTCTGGAGGGCTTTCCGGGCGCTGGCGTCGGGTATGGCGCGTCTCCTCTTCGTCCCGGCCGCCCGCGCGCTCCGGGGCCTCCTCGCCGCCCGCAGAGCCGGAGAGGCGGCGGAGGAGGCGGGGCTCGAGCCCGCCGGGCGCGCGCTCGGGGCGGTGGGGGAGTCCTCGGCTCCCGCGCCGGCGCGATCCGCGGCTCCCCGGCGCGAGGCGCCGCGACCGGAAGGCGCGGGGGAGCCGGCGCCCGAGCCGCCGGGCTGGGCGGCCGCCGCCGCGCGGCCCGAGGGCGAGGCTCCCCGGGCCCGGCCGCTCAGCCGAGTCGCGGCCGGCGCCCCCGCCGCCGACGCGCCCGTCCCGGCTCCGCGCGGCGCGGCGGTGGCGCTGCTCGAGTTGCTGGAGGAGCGCAGCGGCGGCCCGCGGGCCGTGGGGGACGAGGAGATCCAGGGCAACGCCGGGGTCATCGTCCGCACGCTGGAGAGCTTCGGCGTGACCGGCGAGGTGAGCGAGGTGCATCCGGGCCCGGTGATCACGCGCTACGAGTACACGCCCGGGCCGGGAGTGACGATCAGCCAGATCTCCAGCCGCCAGGACGACCTGGCGCTGGCGCTGCGCGCGCCGCGCATCCGCCTGCTGGCGCCGATCCCGGGCAAGGCGGCCGTCGGCATCGAGATCCCCAACCGCGAGCCGGCCCTGATCTCGTTCCGCGAGGTCGCCGCGCGCAAGGAGTTCCTGGAGGCGCGCGAGCCGCTGCGCTTCGGCCTCGGCCAGGATGTCGGCGGGCGTCCCTTCTACACCTCGCTGGAGAAGATGCCCCACCTGCTGGTGGCCGGCACCACCGGCTCGGGAAAGAGCGTCTGCATCAACACGATGATCGTCTCGCTGCTGCTGCGCTGCCCGCCCGAGCGGCTGCGGCTCCTGTTGATCGATCCGAAGATGCTCGAGCTGACCACCTACAACGGCATTCCCCACCTGCTGCGTCCCGTGGTGACCGATCCGCGCGAGGCGGCGCGCGGGCTGCAGTGGCTGACGCGCGAGATGGAGCGCCGCTACCGCGTGATGGCCAGCCTCGGCGTGCGCAACATCGAGAGCTACCTCGCCCGGCGCGCGCCGGGCGACGCCGACCCGCCGCTCGAGCCGCTGCCCTACATCGTCGTCTTCGTCGACGAACTGGCCGACCTGATGATGACCAATCCAGCGGAGATCGAGATCCCCATCGCCCGCCTGGCGCAGATGGCCCGGGCGGTGGGCATCCACCTGGTGCTGGCGACGCAGCGCCCCTCGGTCGACGTGATCACCGGCGTGATCAAGGCCAACTTCCCGGCGCGCATCGCCTTCCAGGTGGCCACGCGGACCGACTCGCGGACGATCCTCGACAGCAACGGCGCCGAGTCGCTCGTCGGGCGCGGGGACATGCTCTTCATCCCCCCGGGCAAGGCCCAGGCGCACCGGCTGCATGGCGCCTTCCTGAGCGACGCCGAGACCGAACGCGTCGCCTCCTACCTGCGCCAGTTTCCGCCGGCGGAACCGATCGGCGCGGCGGCGGTGGAGGAGGAGGGCGCGGAGTTCTCGCCGGACATGGAGGACTCGCTCTTCTCCGAAGCGGTACGCATCGTCGTCCTCAGCCGGCAGGGGTCGACCTCGCTGTTGCAGCGGCGCCTGCGCGTCGGCTACACGCGCGCCGGCAGGCTGATGGACATCATGGAGCGCGCCGGGATCGTCGGGCCGCCCGACGGCAGCCGGGCGCGCGAGGTCCTGGTGGGGCCCGACTACCTCGAGCATCTGGCCGACGGGGAGCAGTCCCCGGCGCGGGTCTGACGGAGGAGGCGTGCGCGCGCAAACGGCATCGAGGGCGGCGCGGCGCGGTCGCCGCGCGGCGTGGGCGCTGGCGCTGCATCTGGCGGCCGCGGCCTGTCCCGCCGCGGCCTCGGAGCCGGAGGACATGACCGCCGTCGGCCCGCTGGTCGCGGCCGTGCGCCAGCGATTGATCGCGGGCAGCCTGTTCCAGACGGAGTTCGTCCAGGTGAACCGCTGGGCCGCCTTCAGCGAGCCCGACACGGCGCGCGGGAGGCTCACGCTCGCCCCTCCCGACCGCTTCGTCCTCGAGTACCGGGAGCCTCCCGGCCAGCGCATCGGCTCTGACGGATCCTTCGTCTGGACCTTCGTGCCCGAGGAGCGCCAGGTCGTGCGCGCGCCGCTGGACGACACGACCGGCTGGGGGGACTTCTTCGTGCGCGGCCTGGAGACGCCCGCCGACTCGTTCGGCCGCGTCGAGCGCCGCGCCCCCTGGGGCGAGGTCGTCCGCGTGAGGCTGCTTCCCCGGGAGGAGTGGGGGCTCGAGGGGCTCTACGTCGAGATCGCCGCCGAGGCCCGGCTCCCGGTAGGCTACGGCTACACCGACGCCGAGGGCAATGCCGCCGACTTCGTCTTCACCCGCCCCCGCTTCCCGGAGGCGGTGGGTGATACGCTCTTCCGCTTCCGCGTGCCCGCCGGCCATGAGCTCTTCGAGGCCCGCTGAGCGCCCGCGCCGCGGGAGCGCCGCGGCGCGGGCGCGGCGCGCGGGAGCCGGCGTCGCCTTCGTGCAGCTCGGCTGCCCGAAGAACGCGATCGACGGCGAGATGATGATCGGCCTGCTGGCCCGCGCCGGATACGCGATCGCCCACGACCCGGCGGCCGCCGATGTCCAGGTCGTCCACACCTGCGCCTTCCTGCGCGCCGCGGAGGAGGAATCGATCGCCGAGATCCTCGCCGCCGCTCGCTGGAAGGGGGCCCGGCGGGGTCGCCGCCTGGTCGTGACCGGGTGTCTCGCCGAGCGCCACGGCGCGGAGCTGCTCGCCGAGCTGCCCGAGGTGGATGCGCTCCTCGGGCCGGGCCGGATCGTCGAGATCGTCGGCGCGATCGACGAGGCGCTGCGCGGCGAGGGGGGCGTGCGCCGGGGAGGATTCGGGCGGCCGGAGCCCTGGGGGGCGAGGCTGCGCGGGGGGGCGCCGCACACCGCCTACGTCAAGATCGCCGAGGGCTGCGACCATCGCTGCGCCTTCTGTCTCATCCCCCGGCTGCGCGGACCCCAGCGCAGCCGCCTCCCCGCCGGCATCGTCCGCGAGGTGAGAGGGCTGGCGGCGGAGGGAGCGCGCGAGGTCGTGCTGGTGGCGCAGGACACGACCGCCTACGGCCGCGACCTCTCGCCGCGCCTGTCGCTCGCCGATCTCCTGCGGCGGCTGACGGTGGGAGAAGGTCCCGAGTGGCTGCGCCTCCTCTACACGCATCCGGCGCGCTGGAGCGAGGAGCTGATCGATCTCTTCGCCCGCGGCGGGCGCCTGCTGCCCTATGTCGACCTGCCGGTGCAGCACGCCAGCGACGCCGTGCTGCAGGCGATGGGGCGCGGGCGCGGCGGGGCGAGGATCCGCCGGCTGATCGAGCGCCTGCGCGCGCGCATCCCCGGCCTCGTGCTGCGGACCACGGTGATCACCGGGCACCCCGGCGAGGGGAAACGGGAGTTCCGCGAACTGCTGCAATTCCTTCGGGAATTTCCCTTTGACCGTCTCGGGGCCTTTGCCTACAGTCCCGAGGCGGGCACGCGCGCCGCCCTGCTGCCGGGACGGGCGCCGGCGAAGGCGGCCGAGGAGAGGCGCCTGGAGGTGCTCGCCCTCCAGCGTCGGTTGGCGCTGCCGCTGCAGCGCGCCCGGTGCGGGCGCGACTGGCCGGTGCTGCTCGAGGGCTGGCGCGAGCGGGACCGGGTCTGGATCGGCCGCAGTCCCGCGGAAGCCCCCGAGATCGACGGCGTCGTGCGCCTGCGGGCGCCGGGGCCGGGCGAGTGGGGAGCGGATCTGGGCGAGTTCGTGACCGCGCGGTTCCTGCGCGCGACCGCCTACGACACCTTCGCCGTGCCGGCAGAGGCGGGCGCGGAGGCCGGAGGGGGACGCCCCGCGTTGGGCGGGGGGCGACGGGGGAAGCCGTGAACGGGATGTCAGCGATCGTCGCGACGGCGCGCCGGCGGATGGGCGCGCTTCTGCTCGCGTTGTTCGGCCTGCTCTCCCTCACCCGGCCCGGGCTGGCGGAGGAAATCCCCGACCACATGGCCCTGATCGAGGAACTCGGCTCCGAGGCGGTCGCCGAGGCGCTCGATCAGATGGGCCTGGAAAGGGGCGCGCCGATCCACCTCGTGCCCGAGACCGCGCACCCGGCCAACTGGCTCGTGGCCAGGCTGCTGGAGCGGGAGCTCGTGGCCCGGGGCCACACGGTGGCCTCCCCCGGCTTCGGGCGCGAGGTGGGAAGGGGGTTCGCGCCGGGCGGCGCCGTTGCGGCCGCCGCCGCGCCGCCGGTCGCGAAGCCGAGCGCGCAGGATCCCCCGGAACCGACTCTCCTGTCGCTCGACGAGGAACCGGAGGAGGAGGGCGAGGCGGCG
>VGIY01000108.1 GCA_016867695.1 Candidatus Eiseniibacteriota bacterium
AGATGCGTTCGTCGGAAGCCGTGGGGATAGGGCTGGACGCCCAGTGCCCGCAGGGCGCGGAGCTTCCCGCGCCGCGCCTCCAGGGGATCGGTCAACCCTTCCAAGCTTGTCCTCCTCCCCGCCGTCGATCGAGCGTTCGGAAGTGCAACATCCGGGAGGGATTCTAGTCGAGCCCGAGCCGCCTTCCAAGTCGAGAACAGGCGCCCCCGCGCGAGGCCCCGGCGCGAGGTCCCGGCGCCAGGCGCCCCCGAGCGAGGCCCCCTTGCAACGCTGGTCCCCCCTCCCCGGCGGGCGTAGAATCGACTCCATGAGGGATCGCACCATCGGGCTGGGCCGCGCCTGGCTCTACCGCGCCGTCCTCGCGCTGGCGCCGCTCCTGCTCCTGGCCCTGATCGAAGGCGCTCTGCGGCTCTTCGCCCCGGGCCCGCCCCCGCTCTTCCTCCCCGTGGCGGCGGGCAATGTCCGGGGACACGTCACCAACCCCGACGTCGGCCGGCGCTACTTCCCCCCGGCGATGCAGGGAATCATGCCCCGGATGGGGTTCCAGTTCATCCCGGCCGAGAAGCCGCCAGGGAGGCTGCGCATCTTCTGCCTGGGCGGCTCGACCACGGCCGGCTTCCCCTACCACGCCCATGGTTCCTTCGGCGGGTTCCTGCAGGTCGAGCTCGGACAGGTGCTGCCGGAGCACTCCTTCGAGCTGATCAACTGCGGCATGACCGCCCTCGGCAGCCACGCGGTCCTGGACTTCACCGGCGAGATCCTGCGCCACGAGCCCGATCTGATCGTCGTCTACGCCGGCCACAACGAGTACTACGGCGCGCAGGGCATCGGCTCAATCACCGCGATCGGCCGGAGCCCCGGGATGGTCCGCGCGGTGCGCGGCATCCTGCAGCTGCGCATCGCCCGCCTGCTGGCGCGCGCGCTGCCCGCCCCCCGTGTCGAGGTGGGGCGCAACGTGATGGGCACCATGGTCGCCGAGCAGGAGATCGGCCCCTCGAGCCCCCTGCGGGCCGCGGCGGCGAGGGTCTTCGAGCGCAACCTGGAGGGCGTCGTCTCTCGCGCCCGCGCGGCCGGCGTGGCCCTGCTCCTCTGCGACGTGACCAGCAACCTTCGCGGGCAGCCCCCCTTCGGCTCGACCCACGCCGCCTCCTCCACCGTCCGGACGGCCTTCGCCGCGCTCCTGCGGGAGGGCGAGGAGAGGCTGTCCGCCGGGGAGGCCGCAGCGGCCGCGGCGGCGCTGCGGCGGGCGGTCGAGCTCGACAGCACGCACGCCGCCGGGCGGTTCCGCCACGGCCAGGCCCTCGACGCGCTGGGCCGCCACGCCGAGGCGCGCCGCGAGTACGAGGCGGCGCGCGACCACGACACGCTCCCCTTCCGCGCGCCGCGGCGCATCCGGGAGGTCATCCGCGCCGTCGGGCGCCGCCACGGCGTTCCCGTGGCGCCGATCGATTCGCTCTTCGCCGTCGCCGCGCGCGACGGCCTTCCGGGCGAGGACCTCTTCCTGGAGCACCTCCACCCGACGCTCGGCGGCCACGCCCTGATCGCCGCCAGCATCGCCCGCGCGATGGAGCGCTCGGGCACGCTCCTTCCCGCGGCGCGGTGGCACTGGGAGCGGGAGCTGCCGTGGCAGGAGTACGCGCGCTTCTCGGGCGTCACCGAGCTCGACGTCGAGATCGGCGAGCAGCGCATCCACATGCTCACGCGCCGCTGGCCCTATCGCCGAGCGGACGACCCGGCGCCCGATGAGCCCTTCGCTTCCGGGCGGGAGGCGCGCCTGGTCGAGATCGCCACCGCCGTCGTGCGCAAGGCGCTGCCGCTCAACGAGGCTCACCTGGCCCTGGGCGCCTACTACCGCGCCCAGGGGCGCCTGCAGGAGGCGCTGGAGGAGATGCGCTCCGCCGCGCTCATGTTCCCCCTCGACGCCGAGGCGGCGATCGAGACGGCGCGGCTGCTCGTCGACCTCGGCCAGCCGGAGTACGCGCGCTGGTTCCTGCGGCGGGCGTTGGCGCTCGATCCGGGCGCGGAGGAGCCGCTGCTCCTGCTGGCCGGGGCCTTCCTCGCCGAGGGCCAGCGGACCGAGGCCGTGCGCGCCCTGGAGGCTCTCCTGCGGCACCACCCCGGGTCGGAGCGCGGGCTCGCGCTGCGCGGGTCGCTGGGGCCCGGCCCTTTCCGCGGAGCGGGCTCCTGAAACGGGAGGCGGTCGTGGGCACGATGGCGCAGAGGTGGGAGCTGCTGCGGGAGCGCATCGAGCAGGCGGCGCGCCGGGCGGGCCGGGATCCCCGGGAGATCCGGATCGTCGCCGTCTCCAAGACCGTCGGCGCCGGGCCGATCAGCGAGGCCGCCGCCGCCGGGGCGACCCGCTTCGGCGAGAGCCGCGCGGCGGAGCTGGCGGCCAAGGCGGAGGAGCTGGCGGACCTCGCGCTCGACTGGCACTTCGTCGGCCACCTGCAGACCAACAAGGTCCGGATCGTCGCCCCCTGGTGCCGTCTGATCCACTCGCTCGACCGCCTCCCGCTCGCCCGGCGCATCGACGAGCGCGCGCCGGAGGGGGGATCGCAGGCGGTCCTCGTGCAGGTCAGCACGAGCGGAAAGGCGGCGCAGTCGGGCGTCGCGCCCGATCAGCTGCCCGCCCTGCTCGACGCGCTGGTCGAGCTCCCCAGGCTGCGCGTGGAGGGGCTGATGACAATCGGACCGCTGACGGAGGATCGCGGCGCGGTCCGGGCCGCCTTCCGCCTGCTCCGGGAGGCCGCGCGGCGGGAACGGGAGGTCCGCCGCCCCCGCCAGCCGCTGGCGGAGCTCTCCATGGGCATGTCGGGCGACTACGAGCTGGCCGTCGAGGAGGGAGCGACGCTGCTGCGCATCGGCACGGCGCTCTTCGGGCGGCGCGACTGATCCGCCCGGGCTGCCGGGCGGAGGCGCATCGGCGGACGACCCCCCTACCCCTGCTCCCGCAGCGCCGCCTTGACGTAGCCCTCGAGCATCTCCGCCGGCACGAGCCCGACGAAGCCGCGGATGATCCGCCCGGAGCGATCGAGGAGCACGCTCGTCGGAATGCTGGTGATGCCGCCGAACGCGTCGGCCGCCGCGAGCCCGTTGGGGACGATGGTGTAGTTGATCTCCGGGTGGCTCTGCAGGAAGGGCTTGACGACGGCGATGCCGCGCCGGTCGACCGACAGCCCGAGGATGCCCAGGCCCTCGTTCCCGTACGCCTCCTGCAGGTGGACCAGATGGGGGATCTCCATAATGCAGGGGCGGCACCAGGTGGCCC
The DNA here is from genome assembly GCA_016867695.1 of Candidatus Eiseniibacteriota bacterium. Lineage (GTDB taxonomy): Bacteria > Eisenbacteria > RBG-16-71-46 > CAIMUX01 > WJJG01 > VGIY01. The sequence continues at coordinate 3,269 of VGIY01000108.1, forward strand.
AGAAGACGACGAGCGCCACGCGGCCCCGGTAGTCGGCCAGCGTGATCTGGCGTCCCGCCATGTCGGTGACCGAGAAGAACGGAGCCGCGGGGCGCTCCGAGATCGGCGGAAGAGCCGGCAGGGGCGGGCCGCCCTCGTCGGGCGCCGCCTCGACCCGTCCGGCTGTCTCGGGAGCGGCGCTCTTCGGCGGCGCCAGGGCCGGGACCGGCTCGCTCGTCGCGGCGGCCGCGGGCGTGGCCCCGGCGCCCGTCGCGGCGGCGCCTTCATCCGGCGTCGAGGAGAAGGAGGATCCCGCCTGAGCCTGCGCCTCCGTGCCGGGGGCGGACCGCGGGGACGCCGCGGCCCCCTCCGCCCTACCGGCGCCGGAGGAGGAAGAGCCGCTGCCCGCGTCCTTGCGCCCGTCGCCCCCGCAGGATGCGATCATGAGCGCGATGGCGCACAAGACGATGCCGACCCCGACCCGGTGTCCGACCCCATGCCCGACTCCCGCAAGCCGCATGCACCCTCCCCGCACCCGCGCCGCGGCGCGGGAACGCTCTAGACGAGGCCCCGGCGGCGGCGCATGAACCACTCAAGCGCCAGCAGCAGCGTCGCCAGGGCGAAGATCGGCCAATGGTTCCACAGCTCGGCCTGCTTGACAACCGCCGTCGATCGGTGGCCGTGGGGGATCACCGCCAGCAGGTCGTCGATCCTCTGCGCCTGCACGCTCACGCCTCCCGAGGCGGAGGCTAGGCGCGCCGGGAGCGAGTGGTCGGCGGCGAGATCCAGGAACTCGGCCCCCATCGGCTCGACCCAGAGCAGGCCCTCGGCGCGCCAGCTCCGGGCTCCGGGCCCGGACCCGGCGATCGCTTCGGCCTGGTAGCGGTAGGCGCCCGGAGGCAGGGGCGAGAGCGCGCCCTGGTACCGCCCCGTGCTCCCCTCGGGGTAGAGCTCCGCCCGCTGCGGGGCGATCGGCTGCTCCCGCCGCGCGCCGATCACCCCGGCGTCGCCGCCGTCCGGCGCGCGCGATTCGTGGCCCGCCGCAGGCGCTTCCCTGCCGGCAGCGGCCTCGGGCGGCTCCCCGGCGGCCGGAACGGGCGCGACGGTCAGCGTCACGCGCGCCGCGGGAACGGGCCGCGCCTCGTCGTCGAGGAGGCGCGCGGCGAACTCGAGCGGCTCGCCGTCCTGGAAGACGCGGCGCGTCGGCCGGGCGAGGAAGCGCTCCCGTTCGCTCTGCTCCGAGAGCCAGCGGCTCATCCGCCTCCAGAACTCGCGCGCTGCCCAGCCCTCTCCGGCGACCGAACGCATGACGAAGTCCCAGCGCCAGAGCCCCCGGCCCGCGAGCACGGCGACACGGCCCGCGCCGGCGGCCGCGACGGCGAGCAGCGGCAGATCGCGCGCCGGGCTTCCCGTGCGCGCGGTGAGCAGCAGCGCCGCGCCGGGGCTGACCGCGTAGTCCCCCGCGGGCATCAGGATCGGCGGTAGCGCCGCCCAGAGCCTCTCGGTCTCCGCGGCGCGCTCAGCCAGCGCGGTGATCTCGTGCGTCGAGCCGGCGGGGGCGATCGACGCCGACCCGGCGCCGTAGCCGCGCACGGGCTGCGGCCTCACGCGCAGCGGCAGCAGCTCCTCCCAGCCGGCGGCCATCCAGCTTTCCAGATCCCCTCCGCGCGCGCCCGAGAGGAAGAGCACGCCTCCGCCCCCCAGGAGATACTCGCGCAGCGCCTCGGCGAAGCCCGCCGGCAGCGCCGCCGGACCGAGGCGGCCGACGATCACGGCCGCGTAGGGGACGATCTCGGCGGCCGTCCGCGGCGGCCCGGATCGGCGGGCGGCGGGGGGCAGGCCATAGGGCCGGAACGCGCCGTCCGGCAGGCGGACCCAGTAGTGGTGGACGAGCGAGGTGTCGGCGGCGAACGCGCGCTTGAGGAAGGAGAAGTCCCAGTCGGGCTCGCCCTCCAGATAGAGCACCTGGGTCTTGCGCTCGCGAACTTCCACCGCCGTCAGGCGCGCGTTGTTGACCGTCACCGCCTCGGTCTCGGGCACGGAGGCGGAGACTTCGTAGAGCTTGAGCCCCGCGTGGAGCGGCGCGAACTCCAGCGTGATCTCGCTCTCGCCGGCCTGCTGTTCCCCCAGGCGCACCGTCGCCCGGGCCACTTCCTTGCCCGCCGGAGCCGAGAGGGGAGCGTCCGGGTCGCGCTCCCGGACCACCAGGGTCGCTTCCCAGCCGGGCAGCCGGCGCGCCTCCAGGACCGCTCGCAGCGCCAGGGGCTCTCCCGCGTGGGCGACGGGCGGGGCCAGCACCTCGCGCAGGAGCAGGTCGGCCGGCGCAACGCTGTCGCCGACGACCAGCGCGTGGATCGGGACCGGCGCGTTGCGGGCGACGCGGGCGGCGTCCTTGCCCGAGGTCTGCGCGCCGTCGGTGACGACGACGATGCCGGCCAGCGGCGCCTCGCTCTGCTGGACGAGCACGCCTTCCAGGGCCTCGCCCAGGGCGGTCGCGCCGTGCGGGTCCCCCAGCCCCCACCCCTGCGCCCGGGGCTCCTGCTCCGGGCGCACCGCCTCGGCGGACGCGGCAAAGCGGTAGAGGGAGAGGTCGAAGTGGCCCTGCAGGCCTTCGTGAAGCGCCGCCCAGGCGGCCTCCGCCTCCGCGGCGCGCGTGCCCCCGCCCGCGCCGGGCAGCCGCATGCTCGAGGAGCGGTCGATGAGCAGGGCGATCCTCGGGCGCCCGGCGTGCGGCAGGCGGACCGTCAGCAGTGGCTCGAGGGCGAGGCCCAGGAGCAGCAGGATCGCCGCGACGCGGATCAGGCGCAGGAGAACGCGCACCCGCCGGCTCAGCGGAGCCGGCAGGCGGTAGTAGCTGACCACCGCCGCGGCGAGGCCGACGATCAGCAGGCCCCACCATAGGAGGTCCGGCCCGCGCAGCAGTCCGAGGTTGATCATGCTCATCCGTGACCCATGCGAACCCGCCTCACTCCCGGCGGAAGGCTCTCACGCCCCGGGAGCGCCGATCCGCGCCGCGTCCGGTCGAAGGAGTCCGTGCATCTTTCAGGCGAACCCGATCCGCGATCCCGTGGTTCCTGCCGTGTCGCAGGCCTGCGCGGCGCGCAGGAGCAGCGCCGCCCCCCCCTCGCCGACCGGCAGGCCCGCCATCGCCGGAGGGCCGGGCCGAAGGACGAAGGTCCCTTCCCTCCAGGTCAGCCAGGCGAGAAGGCGCCGCCAGGCGAGTTCGCGCAGCGCCCGCTCCAGGCCCGCGCCGCCGGCCAGCCCGCAGCGGCCGAGGATGTCCCCCAGACGAGGCGGCAGCCCCGGCGCGGCGTGGCGCGCCTGCAGCCCCAGCGCGGCGCGCAGCGGCCCCTCGTCCAGTTCGCCCAGCTCCACGAGCAGCCCGCCGAGCCGCCCGGGAAGCGGCGCGAGACCCCGGCCCTCTTGCGGCCGCAGGTGATCGAGATCGACCAGGATCCCGTCGCGCCAGTGGATCCAGCCTCCGGGCTCTGCGTCCGGCGCCGCGAGCCAGAGCACGCCCTCGCCGCTCCAGGTGTCGAGCCACTGCAGCACATCCCAGAGCGGGAACTCGGCCAGCGATCCGGCGAGCAGAGGATCTCCCCGCGTCCCCGACCCGGCTGCGCTCATCGGGCCCCCTCGCCGGCGTCGGGCCGCCTGCCGGCATCCCCCCACCCGCCCGCGCCGGGCTCCCGGGTCACCGGCGGGCGGCCCAGGTTGACCAGACCGATGGCCACGACGTGCAGGACCGCCAGGACGAGGACGGCGTCGCAGAGGGCGCGCAGCGCGGCGATCACCCGCTCGGCGCCCGGCGCCCAGGCGGCCAGCCCCAGCAGCATCAGCGTGGCCAGCGTGATCACCAGCCCCGTCCCCTTGCCCCAGGGCGTCGGCTGGATGCGCACGCAGCCCTTCCAGAGGTAGAGCAGCAGCGTGCCGAAGACGAGCAGCGCGCTGCGCAGGAGGATCATCGCCAGCGCGACGCGGCCCAGCAGCCCGATCAGCCCGAGCGTGCCGATCACGCCGAGGTGCAGCAACAGGTCGACGACCGGATCGAGGACGATCCCCAGCTTGCTCTGCCGCCCGGCGCGTCGCGCCCACCATCCGTCGAGCACGTCGGTGGCGCTGGCCAGCCCGTAGCCGACGAAGGCGAGGGCGTGGTCGCCCACGGCGAGCAGGTAGACGAGCAGCGGCACGGCCGCGGCACGAGCCAGGGTGAGGACATTCGGCCCGCCCAGGCGGCGCAGCGGCACCCCCTGAGGCGTCTCGAGGAAGCCGACATTCAGCGCCGTGGCGACCATGAAACCGCCCATCCAGGCGAGGTGGATCAGGGCGAACAGCTCCCAGTGGGCCCACGCGTGGCGCCACAGACAGGCCAGGTCGAGGAGCGCCGTCCCGGCCAGGAGGGCGATGCTCGCCTGGATGACGGCGCGCATGCCGTCCGGGTTCTGGCGCGAGCCGACGCGGCCCGAGATCCAGTCGAAGGCGGCCACCGGCCGGGCCGCCTCCCCGGAGGCGAACCAGCGCACGCGTCTCCAGAGCCTCTGCGCCAGCGATGCCGCCATGGGCCCGGCGACCTCCCGGCCTCGCCGGCCGCGCGGCCGGCGGCGCTAGATCTGCCCCCGGTGCCCCGCCTCCGACCCGGGACGATCGGCCCAGATCGTCGCCTGGGCCGCGGCCAGGCGGGCGATCGGCACGCGGAAGGGGGAGCAGCTGACGTAGTCGAGGCCGACCTCGTCGCAGAAGGCGATGCTCTGCGGATCGCCCCCGTGCTCGCCGCAGATCCCGGTCTTGAGCCTGGGCTTGACCTCGCGCGCCCGCTCCACGGCCAGGC
>VGIY01000109.1 GCA_016867695.1 Candidatus Eiseniibacteriota bacterium
TACGGTCGTGACGATCGGCGATGTCGTCAGTCTGACGGCGTCCAGCAGCCATCCCGGCGGCAGCGCGCTCACCTACACCTGGTGCGCGACCGGAGGCACATTCAACACCGCCACCGGGACGGCGGTCGACTGGACGGCGCCGCACGTGAACGTGACGACGGTGTTCACGATCACGGTCGTCGTCACCGACGGCAGCGGGGGCACATCTCATGCGAGCGTCAACATCACCGTCAATCCGCCTGCGGGCGTCGAGGTGATCATCGGCGTGGCGGATGGCAACACCTGGATTCCCTTCTACGCCGCGAACGCGTGGCACCGCTCGCAAGTCCTCTACCTGGCGAGCGAAGTCGGCCACGCCGGCGTCATCGAGAAGCTCTGGCTGATGAGCGCCAGCCAGAGGCGCGTGACCGTGGGCAGCTTCGAGATCTACATGCTGCCGACTGCCCGCACACAGCTGTCGACCTCCTTCGAGGACAACTACGACGGCGGGGGGGCGGTCCGCGTCTACCAGCGTTCCTCACAGTCCTACGGCAGCACGGAGAGCGTGGGCGACTGGTATGACTTCGTCCTCGACAGCGGCTACGAGTATGCGGGCGGCAACCTCATCATCGAGTTCCGTTGGAGCGGCGGCGATCCCAGCGGTCTCTCGACCCAGTCCAAGAGGTTCTCCACACCCGGTGTCCCCCGGACCGTCTTCAGCCAGATCCAGGGCAGCGAGATCGGCACTCCCGATCAGACCGCGCTGCACATCAAGCTGAGCTTCGGGGACTGACCGTCCGCGCTTGTCCGCTGGGACGGCGGGGCCGCGGCCCCGCCGTCCCGTCTTGATCCGCTACCCTGACACGGTCGTGGCGCTCCGGCCCGCGACGGGCGGGCGCCCCGCGCGGCCCCGCGCGGCGCCTGGCCGCGGCCAGATCCCCCCGCCTCGGTCCGGACGCGGCGCCGGGGCGCTCAGCCCCGACGGGGCAGGCGCTTGCCCCCGGGCCCGAAGGTCATCCGCGCGCGCTGGCTCCGGCGCACCGCGAGGACATCCTGCTCGCGCCGCAGCTTCAGGTAGTTGACGAGACGCAACGGGTCGAGGGCGCCGTCGTCGATCGCCTGCCGCACGGCGCAGCCCGGCTCGCCGTCGTGACGGCAGTCGCGGAAGCGGCACCGCGTCGCGAACTCGTCGATGTCGTCGAAGGCCCGCTGCAGTCCGTCGCCTTCGTCCCAGAGCCGCAGCTCGCGCAGGCCTGGCGTGTCGATCAGCATCGCCCCGCGGGGCAGACGGAGCAGCTCGCGGGCCGTGGTCGCGTGGCGCCCCCGGCCGTCGTACTCGCGCACGGGAAGGACCTCCTGGCGGGCCGAGTCGAGCAGCCGGTTGATCAGCGACGACTTGCCGACGCCCGAGGAGCCGAGGAAGACGATCGTCCGGCCGGGGTGCAGATAGGGTTCCAGGGCCTCGAGTCCTTCGGCCGTCGCCGCGCTCAGAGCGTGCACCGCGACCCCGGGCGCGAGCGCGCTCACCTCGGCGCGGCGCGCGGCCGCCTGCGGGCACAGGTCGGACTTGTTGAGCAGGATCACGGGACGGGCGCCGCCGTCCCAGGTCGCCGCCAGATAGCGCTCGATCCGGCGGGGGTTGAAGTCCTCGTTCAGTCCGCTGACCAGGAACGCGGTGTCGATGTTCGCGGCCATCACCTGCTCCTCGGTGCGACCCTCGCCGTAGGCGGGCCCGCCGCCGCGCACTGCCTTTCTGACGAAGCGGCTGCGGCGCTCCATCACCGCCTGGATGAGAGCGGTGCCGGCCGCGGGCGGCAGGCGCACGGCCACCCAGTCCCCGACCGCCGGCCGGAGGTCCCCGGCCTGCGCGTCGCGCCTCAGCCGCCCGGACATCCGCGCCGTGGTCTCGCCCGCGGCAGTGAGGACCAGGTACTGGTCCCGATCCTCGCGCGCGATGCGTCCCGGCGCGAAACCCTCCATCGCGTGGGGCGCGAAGGACTGCGCCCAGCGCGCATCCCATCCCAGTAGCTCGAGCGGATTCTCCATCGCGATCTCTCCCTCATGCCTCATGGCGTGATCCAGCCGAGGCGTGGCTCGGTCCGGGTTGCGGCTCGGTGCGGGCCGTGACTCCCTTGAGGCGGCGGCTCGTTTTGGGCCGCGACTCCGTCGAGCCGCGGCTCGGCCAGGGCCTCGATTCAGCCCAGGCCGTGGTCCGGCCCTTGGCCTTGGCGCAGTTCTCGGAACCGATTCGCCCGTGAGTGGCTCGCCTGGCGGAGGAAGCGCGCGAACGGATGCGGCAGGATGGGGTTGAGGCGGGATGGGGCGCGCGAGGCGCCCTGGGTCAGCGGCGTCCAGGGCCGGAGCTCGCCGTTCGCCCATGGTCGTGGGCGGTCCGGCGGGACGCCCGCGTTCGACTCAATCCCCGGCCTGACCGGCGCCCTCCGCGAACTCGGCGTCGGTCCGGTCTTGTGCGGCAGCTCTCATGGGGTGCGACCTCCTTTCTCGATCTCCGTGCCCGGGGCCGGACGCGCGCGGCCGGCCCCGGATGCCCGGAAGGGATGCCTGGCTGACGGCGGCTATTGTCCCGGCGGCGGTTAGCCTTTCAGCCTGATCGCGGCGGGGTGGCGCGTTCTCCATCCCCGGCCGAGGCGCCGCTGGAAGGCCCGCGTCTCGCCCGGGACCCATCCTCTCGCCTGCGCTCCATTCTCTCGCCTTGGGTCTCCGCCCCGCAAGACGCCTTCGGCGGGGTGTGTAGCTGCCGCCCCCTGCGCTGCGGGTTCCACCACCGCGGGTTCCATCACCGTGGCCCCCCTCACCGCAGGCCCTGCGCCGCGGGTAGCATCACTGCGGTCCCCTCCGCCGCGGGTCCGCGCCCATCACTCGGCGACAGACCGCCCGCCCGGGACGGGGGCCGAGGGCGAGAGGTGGGAGACAGGGGTGACGACCGGGTGGAAGCGCGGGTGGGGGAGACGGCGCAGGAGAGGGCGGACGAGAGGTGGGAGAGAGGGTCTTGAAGGGTTGCGCGCCGCGGCCTACGGTCACCGCAGGTTGCCTCGCACTCCGCGGAGCGCCCCGGTGATCCCGGGGGAGGCCGCGCCGGGCCAGCGCAAGTCGAGGAAGGCCGGTCATGGGCGATAGATCGGGCGAGAGGTACGGCTGGCTGGGCGGGTGGGGCGGCACGTTCCTCTGGGTGCTCATCCTGGCCGTCGTCTGGCTCGCCCGGGGACGGATGGCCGCGGGCATCACGGGGCTGGCGCTGACGGGCCTGGCGCTCGGCGCAATCCTCTCGACGGCGCCCTGGAGGCGGCCGGGCGTCCCCTACTGGAAGCTGATGCTGCCCCTCTACGGCCTGCTGGCCGTGGCCGTCGTCTGGGCCTTGTGGTCGTTCGACGCCCTCCGCCATCCGGATTTCTCGCTCTGGACGCTCCTGCCGCTGACCGCGGCGCTGACGCCGCTGGGCACGATCGGACGCAGGCGCTGGACCGACGGGGATGTTCCGACGCCGGGAGCATGACGGCCATGGAGCTTCGAGAGCGCTTTCGGGGGACCCTTCTGGGACTTGCGGTCGGGGACGCCGTTGGCGCGTCGGTGGAGTTCCTGCCGCGCGGCACCTTCGCCCCGCTGACCGACATGAGCGGGGGCGGACCGTTCCGTCTGGCCGCGGGCCAGTGGACCGACGACACCTCCATGGCCCTCTGTCTGGCCGAGAGCCTTCTGGAGCGAAAGGGGTTCGACGCGCGGGACCAGATGGAGCGCTACTGCCGCTGGCAGGAGACCGGCTACTGGAGCAGCACCGGCGCCTGCTTCGGCATCGGCGGCACCGTCGCGGCGGCGCTCCGGGAGTACCGCCGGAGCGGGCGGCCCTTCGCCGGGTCCGACGACCCTCTAGCGGCCGGAAACGGCAGCCTGATGAGGCTCGCGCCGCTCCCGATGTTCTACTTCCCCGATGCCGATGCCGTCGAGGCGCGCGCCGCCGACAGCTCGCGCACCACGCACGCGGCGGCGGAGTGCGTCGACGCCTGCCGGCTGTTCGGCCGCATCCTCTGCCGCGCGCTGATGGGCATGCCCAAGGAGGAGGTCGCCTACGGAGATCGTTCGTCGTTCTCCGGGGCCGGCAGGATCGTCGAGATCGCGCGCGGCGCCTACGCCGGGAAGGACGCGTCCGCCGTGCGCGGGAGCGGCTACGTGGTCGAAAGCCTCGAGGCCGCCATGTGGTGCTTCATGAGCACGGACGGCTTCGAGGCCGCGATCCTCCGCGCCGCCAATCTCGGCGACGACGCCGACACCACCGCGGCCGTCTGCGGGCAGATCGCCGGCGCCTGCTACGGCCGCCCGGGCATTCCGGCGCGCTGGCTGGAGCGGCTGGCGCGGCGATCCGAGATCACCGACCTCGCGGACCGCCTGCATGTCGCGGCGGGCTCCGCGAATCGGAGCCGGCCTCCGTGAGTCGGGGCGAGGCGCCTACTCCACCGCGTAGCAGATGATCTCGAGCGGCCGGCCCGCCCCGACGGGCAGTTCGTCGCCGCCCTCGTCGCCGCCCCCCGTGCCCATCGAGATCCGCAGCGAACCCTGGTAGCCATTGACCAGGAGCGCGCGATCGGCGCCGAGCAGGAAGAGCCGGTCCTCGCGGGCGTCGCCTTCGCCGGCGACCGCCACCTCGCGCACGAAGACGCCGGCCGGATCGAACGCGTCGTAGATCTGCATCACGCCGGGCGGCAGGTCCAGGGCGCTGCGGCTGTGGATCACCCAGAGCTCGCCGTCGGGCCGCGCCTCGAGGTGCATGACGCAGGGCTCGAAGTCGTCGATCTGCTCCTCGATGTCCACGCGCCGGCCGTTGGCGACGATGCGGACGTTGCCGCGCGCCGCCGCGCGCTCCTCGGCCGTCCGGCGGCGCGGTTCGAAGTCGCGGGTGATCGTTGCCTGCGGCGCGCCGTCGGGCCCGAAGACGCTGATCAGGTAGCGACCGCGCTCCGGGGCGGCGTAGATCCGCCCGTCGCGGCCGATCGTCCATCGCCCGCCATGGACGAAGTACTCGTCCTTCTCGACCCACCGGCGCGTGCGCATGATGTCGTCGCCCGTCTTCTCGAGCAGCCGCGCCCGTTCGCTGCCGTCGGGGTTGCAGAGCGAGAGGAAGCTGATCGGTGTCACGCCTCCCTCCGCCATCTTCATCTCGCCGCCGGAGAAGGCGAGCACGCCGGCGCGGGAGAGCGCGCCGTGGGCGAAACGGAATCCCCCCGCCGCGGGGTCGGACTGGCCGAGGGGGAGCGACTCGCGGGGCTGCCCCGCGGGGTCGATGCGCACCACTCTGGCCGGGAAGCCCTGCACGATGCCGAGATCCCCGTCGGCGGTCCAGAAGAGGTCGGCCGGCTGGCGCGACTCGCCCGGGCCTTCGCCTTCCCTGCTGAGCGAACGGAGGAACTCCCCCTCGGGAGAGAAGACGTGCACCTGGGAGAGCTGCCGGTCCAGCAGGTAGAGATGGCCCTGCTCGTCCGAGAGCGCCTGCTGCACGGTGCCGATGAGCACCGCGTCGTCGTCGGCTCCCGCGCGCCACAGCTCGCGCAACCGCAGCGTCTCGCGCCCCCCGGAGGGGGAGGCGGGGTTGTGCGTGGCCGGGACCACGGCCGCAGACTGGGCCGTCGCCGGGCCGGGTCCCGCCGGCAGTCCGATCAGGACCGCGGCGGCAGCGGGAACGATCGCCCTGATGCCGGATCGAGTCATCGCCCACTCCTTTCTCCGCCGGCCCGGCGTCCGCCCGGGGCGGTCGCCGCGAGGCGGGCCGTGAGCAGCCCGTGTGGCGGGCCGGGGACAGCCCGTGTGGCGGGCCGGGGACAGCCATGCTTCCGGGATCGACGCGCGCGGCACCCGGTTCGTTCAATCGGGCCGCGGCTGCCCCTCACTCCGCGCGCGGGTCGCTCGATATCTTCCTGAAGATGTACCCGCCCCGCTCGGCGCCCCAGACCTGGCGCCCGGCATCGTCGTAGCCGCGGTCCCATGTGGTGATGGCCCCGGGGGTGAGGACGACCTCGGAGACGGCGTAGCTCGCGCCTCTCAGGCTGCTCAGGCACTCGCGGCCGCGCGTCGCGCCGGTGAAGCGTCCCGGCGGCTCCCACTCCAGGTAGATGACGCAGCCCTCGCGTGCGTGCAGCGAGTCCGGCGCGAGCCCATCGAGGATCGCCGGATCCCGCCAGGCGCCGACGAAGCGGAGCGGAGCGGCCAGTTCGTGGACCGCGCTGGCGACCGCCCCGGCGCCCGCGCGGGTGAGGTGATAGACCCGCTGGCGGTAGGGCTTGTGCTCGCTTCCGGCGATGGCTTGCTCGACATAGAGCCAGCAGCCGTCTCCGCGCCCCGACCAGATGGGCGCCATGCGCAGGCGGACGTCGAAGAAGCTCGTGTCGGCCGCGGCCTGCTCCGCGCTGCTGAAGCAGCCGGTCATCCAGGCGCAGACCGCCTCGAGCTGCGCGTCCTTCTCAACGGCGCCCGTCGCGCCGGCGGGCTCGTGGAGGCGGCCGCCGGCGATGCCAGGATTCGACCCGCATCCGCAGAGCAGGAGCGCGGAGGAGAGGATGGCCGCTCCCGCCCGGAGAGAGGTGATGCCCACGTCGTGCCTCCTGTCGTTCGCTGGCGGCCCCTCGGGGGAGCCCGGGTCCCGGCCTGTGCGTTCTTCCCTCCGCCGGGCGCAGCCCCGCTCGCGGAGGCCGGGCCGCCCCCGAGCCGCGGCGGGTGTCCGCCGGCTCCTCCCTGCTCCGGTGGTGACCCCTCGCTCGATCGTAGAGTCACGCGCCCCGCTGCTGGCGGCCTCCGGGCCCCCGCGCGGGGATCCGGCCGAGCGCGCGCAGGATCTCCCCGACGCGGGCGTGAAACGCGTCCGCGCTCTCGTCGACGGTAGCCTTGGCCGGATAGATCTCGTACAGCCGCCGGTAGCGCTCGGGCGTCACGTTCGGCATGACGACGTTGGCGCCGCGCGACAACCCATGTGTCCGGCTCGCCGCTCCCAGGGCGGATAGGGCCGTCGTGCTCGGGATGTTGGCCGCAGGGCACAGGAGCCGGGCGAGGGCCAGGCACTTGCAGGTCATCAGCTCGTCATTCGGGACCTGGGTGCCCGGCGGGGCCACGGGGAGAGACCCGCCCCCCAGCGGCGTATCGGGGTGCGGCAGATAGGGGCCCAACCCGATCATGTCCAGGTCGAGTGCGCGGAAGAGCTCGAGATCCTCGGCCAACGACTCGTAGGTCTGGCCCGGGAGGCCCACCATGATGCCGCTGCCGATTTCGTAGCCCATGGCGCGCATCCGGCGCAGGGCGTCGACTCGGTCGAACGGCCGAGTGCCCAGGGGCGGGTGGATGCGGGCGAACAGCGCGGGGTCGGAGGTCTCGAAGCGCAGCAGATAGCGGTCGGCGCCGGCCTGCCGCCAGGCAGCGTAGTCCGCGTCGGGCCGTTCGCCCAGGCTGAGGGTGACCGCAAGCGGCGTCTCGGCACGGACGCGCCTGATCACGCCCGCCACCCACTCGCGCCTCAGTCCCGGGTCCTCTCCCGCCTGCATCACCACCGAGCCGTAGCCGTAGCCGGCGATGCGTCGCGCGCCCGCGACGATCTCATCGGCGGTCATGCGATAGCGGGGGAGGCCCCGGTTGGAGGCCCGGATCCCGCAGTAGCCGCACTCCCGGGCGCAGTGGTTCGAGATCTCGAGCAAGCCGCGCAGGTGGACTTCGTCGCCGACCCGCGCACGGCGGGTGTCGTCGGCGCGCCGCCAGAGCAGCCCCAGTCGCGCCGGGTCCGACTCGCGGAGCCAGGCGATGATCTCGGTCATGTCCAGTTCGTCGGGCAAGGCCTCCAGCTCCCATCTCGTCGGCAGTCCGCCCCTGGCGCGCCGGGGCAGGTCAGGCCGCCCTGGGCGGAATCTGCCGGGCATGGTGCGTCGAAGCAACGACCGGCGCCGGGGAATCCGGGCCGCCTCCCTCGCGGGATCTAGCGAAACACATCCCGCCCGCCTGCCCGCACCTTGGCGATCAGCGTCTCGGCCGCCCGGCGCGCCGCCGGCTCCAGCCGGTCGAGCGACTCGGCGATGCACCGCTCGCCGACCAGGCGAG
>VGIY01000110.1 GCA_016867695.1 Candidatus Eiseniibacteriota bacterium
ATCCCGCCGATCGTCGTCAACTGCGTCATCCTCGGGCGGGCCGAGGCCTTCGCCGCGCGCAACCCGGTGCACCTGGCCGCCGCCGACGGGCTGGGCATCGGCCTCGGCTTCACCCTGTCGCTGGCGCTGATCGGCGCGATCCGCGAGGTGCTGGGGCAGGGGACGTTCCTGGGCCACGGCGTCTTCGGCCCCGGCTTCGAGCCCTTCGCCTTCCTGGCGCAGGCGCCCGGGGCCTTCGTCGCGCTCGGAGTCCTGCTCTTCGTGATGAACGCCTACGACCGCTTCCGCAGCCGGATGCGGGCTTAGAGGCGCGGCGCCCGGGCGGCGCGGAGAAGGAGGCTGAGGTGGACCTGATCCTGCTGGCGATCAACGCCATCCTGGTCAAGAACATCCTGCTCATGCAGTACCTGGGCAACTGCCCCTTCCTCGGCACCTCCAAGCGGATGGAGACGGCGCTGGGGATGGGCATGGCGGTGATCTTCACTCTCACCCTGGCGACGACGATCACCTGGGTGGTCCACCGCGCGGTCCTGGTGCCCTTCAAGCTGCAGTACATGCAGACGATCGCCTTCATCCTGGTCATCGCCGCGCTGGTGCAGTTCGTCGAGATCTTCATGAAGAAGACGCTGCCGGCGCTCTATCTTTCGCTGGGCATCTTCCTGCCGCTGATCACCACGAACTGCGCCGTCTTCGGCGCCGCGCTGCTCAGCGTCAAGAACGACTACGACTTCGTGCACATGGTGGTCTTCGCCATGGCCAGCGCGACGGGCTTCGCCCTGGCGCTGGTCCTGTTCGCCGGGCTGCGCGAACGCTTCCGCGTGGCGCACATCCCCGGCGCGCTGCAGGACACGGCCATCGGCCTGATCACCGCGGGGCTCATGTCGCTGGCCTTCCTGGGCTTCAAGGGCATGACCTAGGGGTCGCCGAACCGAGGGACGGGAAGCGGATCATGGTTGCGGTACTGCTCTTCCTGGGTGGGTTGGGGGCGGTCTCGGCCCTGCTGCTGGGCATCGCCGCGCGCGTCTTCTACGTCAAGGAAGACCCGCTGGTGGTCGAGATCGAGAACGCGCTGCCGGGCGCCAACTGCGGCGGCTGCGGCTACGCGGGCTGCCACGCCTGCGCCGAGGCGATCGCCCGGGGCGAAGCCGCGGCCAACGCCTGCGTCGTCGGCGGGTTCGAGACCACCGTGCAGGTGGCCGCCTCGATGGGCGTCAAGGTGGAGGCGCGGGAGCCTCAGATCGCCGCGACGAGCTGCACCTACGGCACCGGCGAGGCGGACCTGGTCTACCTCTACAACGGGGCGCGAGACTGCCAGGCGGCGGTGGCCCTCTTCGGCGGCGGCAAGCTCTGTCCGCTCGGCTGCATCGGGCTGGGCAGCTGCGTCAAGGCCTGCAAGTTCGACGCCCTGCAGATCGGCCCCGACCGACTGCCGCGCTTCAACCCGAAGAAGTGCGTCGCCTGCGGCGCCTGCGTCAAGGCCTGCCCCAAGCAGATCATCCAGCTGACCTCCTCGTCGGACCGCCTCGTCCGCGAGTACACGACCGCCGAGTGCACCGCGCCCTGCATGCGCGGCTGCCCGACGGGCATCGACATCCCCCGCTACATCGCCGCGATCCGCGACGGGCGGCCCCAGGAGGCGCTGCGGATCATCAAGGAGACCTGCCCGCTGCCGCTGGTCTGCGGGCGCATCTGCCCGGCGCCCTGCGAGCTGCAGTGCCGGCGCAACCTCGCCGGCGACGAGCCGGTGGGGATCAACCCGCTCAAGCGCTATGTGGCCGACTACGAGATGCGCACCGGCCGGCACATCAACCCCTACGCCAACGCGCCCAGCGGGCGGCGCGTGGCGGTCGTCGGCGGGGGGGCCGAGGGGCTGACCGCCGCCTACTACCTGGCCCGGCTCGGGCACGCGACCACGCTGCTCGAGGCGCGGGACAAGCTGGGCGGGATCCTGCGCCACGTGATCGCCCCGGGGCGGCTGCCGGAGGGCGTGCTGGAGCATGAGATCGAGAGCATCCTGGCCATGGGCGTCGAGGCGCGCACGGGCCAGCTGCTCGGCCGCGACGCGACGATCGGTTCCCTGATCGAGCGGGAGGGCTGCGACGCCGTCCTGCTCGCCACGGGGGGCTACGACAGCCGCAAGCTCCTCCTGTCGGAGAGCGAGCGGGTGACGCCGGTGCCGGGGCTGCACCTGGTGGTCGACTTCCTGGGCGGGGTCCGGGCGGGCCGCGCGCCCGCGGTCGGGCGCCGCGTCGTCATCGTCGGCGGGGAGTCGCGCTCCCGCGAGGCGGCCGAGCTGTGCCGGCGGGCGGGGGCGCGGGAGGTCCTGATCGTCGTGCCGGGTCCCGCCGAGCGGATGTCGCCCCCCCTGGGCGACGCCGCGGCGCTGGAAGGCGTCGAGGTGCGCGCGGCGACGATCGTCACCGCCCTCTTCGGCGCGGGCGATCGCCTGGTCGGCCTGCGGCTGGAGACGGCCGGCGCCGACGGGTGCCCGGCGGTCGAGCTGCGGGAGGTCGACACGATCCTCCTCGCCTCGGGGCGGATCCCCGAGCTCGTCTTCCGCCCCGTGCTCACCCCCGAGCGCGCCGCGGCGGCGGGAGGCGGAGCGGAGGCCGAGGTCTACCCCGACTTCGCCGTCGCCCCGACCTGGGCGACCGCCGAGGTCTACCGCACGCTCGCGTCGCTGGGCGCCTTCGGCGTCTTCAGCTCGCCCGAGCCGGGGCGGACGAGCGACGCCGGCGCGGTCGTGCGCGCCATCCTCTCCGGCCGGCGGATGGTCCGCGGCGTGCACGCGCAGGTCATGGGCCGGGCGATCGAGTCGATTCCCGATCTGGCGGTCGAGGCGGATGAGGTCCTCGACGTGCGCGAGGTCTTCGGCGTCTCCGTCGAGCAGCGCCACGAGCCGGGCGATCCGCTGCGCGAGCCGGGCACCGAGGCCGACTGGGCGGCGACCGCGGAGCTCTCGGGCCTCGGCGACGAGGAGGCCCGCGCCGAGGCGCGCCGCTGCCTGCAGTGCGGGCTCATCTGTTACCAGAAGGCGATGTAGGGGACGCAAGAGCGATGAACGCCGAGAGCTTGATCACGATCAACGGCCGGCCGCTGGCCTTCACCCCCGGCGAGACGATCCTGGAGGTCGCTCGGCGCAACGGGATCTTCATCCCCACGCTCTGCCATCTCGCCGGCGCGACACCCACCGGCGCCTGCCGGATCTGCGTCGTCGAGGTGGCGGGGGCGCGCTCGCTGATGGCCTCCTGCACCGTGCCGGCGGCGGCGAAGATGGTCGTGCACACGCAGACGCCGCGGGTCCTCGACGCGCGGCGGACGATCCTCGAGCTGCTGCTGGCGGCGGGCAACCACAACTGCTCCGCCCGCGCCGAGGAGGCCGACCGCTGGACCGATCTCCAGGAGCGGACGGAGGCCTATGACGGCTCTCCCGAGCTGTGCGAGGTCTACGGCGCCTGCAAGCTGCAGGCGCTCGCCTACCGCTACCAGGTGCGCACCGGGCGCCTGGCGGGGAGGCTGACCGCCTATCCCCTCGAGGAGGCCAGCGCGCTGATCCTGCGCGACTTCTCGCGCTGCATCCTCTGCGGCCGCTGCGTGCAGGCCTGCAACGAGGTGCAGGTCAACCGGGCGATCTCCCACGGCTTCCGCGGGGCGCAGGCGAAGATCATCGCCATGGGCGACGCCTCGCTCGATCGTTCGGAGTGCGTCTTCTGCGGCGAGTGCGTGCAGGCCTGCCCGGTGGGGGCGCTGGTCGAGAAGCGCAGCCGCTACCGGGCTCGCCCCTGGGACGTCTCGCGCCTGCGCTCGACCTGCGGCTACTGCGGCGTCGGCTGCCGGCTCGAGCTGCAGGTCAAGAATGGCCGCATCGTCAAGATCGACGGCCTCGCCGGCGAGGCCCCCAACGACGGGCGCCTCTGCCTGCGCGGCCGCTTCGGCTTCGACTACCTGAACTCGCCCGAGCGGCTGGCCGCGCCGCAGGTGCGCCGCGACGGCAAGCTGGCCGAGACGACCTGGGACGACGCCCTCGACCTCGTCGCCGGCAGGATCCGCGAGGTGCAGGCGGCCCACGGCGCCGACGCCGTCGCCGGCGTCTGCTCCGCCGGGCTGACCAGCGAGAGCCTCTACGCCTTCCAGCGGCTGGTCCGCGGAGCGGTGGGGACGAACAACCTGACGGCGCCCTTCGCTTCGCCGCCGGCGACCCACTCGCTGGCCAGGCTCGAGCGCCTTCCGGCCATCCTGCTGATCGGCTCCGACCTGACCCGGGAGCATCCCGTGGCCGGGACCTTCGTCCGCCGGGCCGTGCTCGCCGGCGGCTCGCTGATCGTGATCGACTCGCGCGACACGGCGATCGCCGGTGACGCGACCGTGCGGCTCCGGGTGCGCGAGGGGACCGAGGCGGTCCTCCTCCAGGGCCTGATCCGCCGCCTGCTGGAGACGGGCGGCCGGGCCGCGGCGATGGATCGGGCGGAGCTGGCCGAGATGCACGCCGCGGTCGAGGCGTTCCCCATCGACCGGGTGGCCGAGGCCACCGGCGCGGACCCGGAGGCCATCGGCAGGGCGGTGGAAATCCTCGACCGGGAGCACCCCGCCGCGGTCGTCTACGGGCCGCGCGTCGGGGCTTGGGCCCCCGAGATCTTCAGGCTGCAGCGGCTCCTCGGCAACCTGGCGGGCGGGGCGGGCGGCGTCTACCCGCTGGGCGACCTGGCCAACTCCCAGGGCGCCGAGCTGCTCGGCCTGCACCCGGCCTACCTGCCCGGATACGTGCCCGTCTCCGACGCCGAGGCGAGGGCAGCCCTCGCCCGCGCCTGGGGCGTGCCCTTGAGCGACAAGCCGGGCATGATCTTTCCCGAGATCCTCGCCTCCGCGGCGTCCAAGGGAGAGACCAGGGTGCGCCTGCTGCTCTGCGCGGGCGAGAACCTGGCCGTCGCCCAGAGGGTGCTGGAGGGTTCGCCGCGGGCGGTCGAGTCGGCGGAGTTCCTGGTGCAGTTCGACACGCTGGGCGGGGAGATGCTCGCGCACGCCGACGTCGTCCTGCCGCTGGCGGCCTGGGGCGAGGAGGAGGGCACCTTCGTCAGCGCCGAGCGGCGCGTCAGCCTGGCGCGCCGCGCCCTGGATCCGCCGGGGGAGGCGCGTCCGGCCGCCTGGGTCTTCACCGAGCTGGCCCGGCGCCTGGGCGCCGACTGGCCGCACGAGGAGCCGCGGGCGACCTGGGAGACGCAGATCGCCCGGCAGGTGCCGCAGGTGGCCGGGATCACCTACGCGCGCCTGGCGGGGGAGGGGCTGCAGTGGCCCGTGCCCACCTCCGCCCACGAGGGCAGCGCGCAGCTCGAGCCGGGCGAGATCCCGCCGGCGATCAAACCGCAGTGGCAGCCGTTCAACGACCATCACCGCAGGCATCTGGAGCGCTGCCAGGGTCTGCTCGAGGCGGCGGCCGAAGGGCGGGCCGCCCGCGAGGCGGCCGTGGGGGCGCGCGATCCGGAGGCGATCCGCCGCGAGATGGAGGCCTTCCTGAGGGCCGAGGAAGCCCTCGACAAGCGGGCGGTCCTGGACGAGATCCTGGAGCGCTACCGCCCCCGCCGCGGCGGGCTGATCCCGGTCCTGCAGCTCTTCCAGGAGAAGCTCGGCTTCCTGCCCGTGCCGGTGCAGAACTACATCGCCCTCGGCCTGGGGCTGCCCGCCGCGGACGTCTACGGGGTCGTCTCCTTCTACGCCTTCTTCACCATGACCCCCCGAGGGCGCCACACGATCCGCGTCTGCCTGGGGACCGCCTGCTACGTCAAGGAGGCGGGCAAGATCATCGAGAACATCGCCGAGCACCTGGGGGTGAAGGTCGGGGAGACGACCCCCGACCGGCTCTTCACCCTCACCGGCGTGCGCTGTGTCGGCGCCTGCGGTCTCGCCCCGGTCGTCGTCGTCGGCGAGGACACGCACGGGATGATCGATCCCGCCAAGGCGGCCGCCGTCATCGAAGCCTACAGGAGCAAGTAGCCATGACCCTGCGCGAGGTGGTCGAGGAGCTGTCGGCCGAGGTCCTGCACGGCGCGGAAGAGGAGCTGAACGGGACGGTGGCGACGGTGGCCGCCGGCGACCTGATGAGCGACGTCCTCACGCGCGCGACGATCGCCGACCTGCTCGTGACCGGGCTCTCGAACATGCAGACGATCCGCACCGCCACCGTGGCCGGGATCAAGAGCATCGTCATCGTCCGCGGCAAGCCGGTCAGCCCGCAGATGATCGACCTGGCCCGCGAGGAAGACCTGGTGCTGATGGTCACCGGCATGAAGCTCTTCGAGGCCGCCGGGCGGCTCTGGGCCCGGGGCCTGCGCACGGGGGAGACGCGCGCCTGACGGGCGCATGACGCGGGCCGGCCGCCGGCGCGGCCCGCCCGCCCGCGAGAAGGGGGAGTGCCGCCGCCGTGGCCCTGACCGCCAAGTTCGTCAAGACGCAGGAGCTGCTCTTCGAGCTGCGCGTGGCCGACGTCATGCGCCGGGACGTGATCACCGTGCGCCCCGACCAGACGATGACCGAGCTGCGGCGCATCCTGCGCGACCACCGCATTTCGGGCACGCCCGTGGCGGCGGGCGACGAGCTGGTCGGCATGATCACGATCGCCGACCTGATCGCCTTCCTCAACTCGGACGAGGAGGAAGCGCTGATCGGCGACAAGATGACCGCCAACCCGGACTCGCTGTTCAGCGACCAGCTGCTCGTCCACGCCATCCAGCAGTTCGACGCCACCCGCTTCGGCCGCTTCCCGGTGCTCGACCCGCGGAGCCGCAAGCTGGTCGGCATCCTGACCAAGGGGTTGATCATCGAGGGCATGCTGCGCGCCATGGAGCAGGCGTTCCAGGAAGAGGAGATCCGCCAGTATCGCGCCAGCCACATCTTCGAGGACATGGTCGCCGAGTACAAGGAGATCTACCTGACCTACGAGCTCGTCGGGCGCGACTTCGACCGGGCCGGCAAGGCCTCGACGCAGATGAAGCGCAACCTGAAGCGCCTGGGCATCCGGCCGGACATCATCCATCGCCTGGCCGTCGCCTCCTACGAGGCGGAGATGAACACCGTCCTCTACGCCGAGAGCGGCGTCATGGAGTTCCGCATCGCGCCCGAGGAGATCGTCATGCGCCTGCGCGACCGGGGGCCGGGCATCGCCGACGTCGAGAAGGCCAAGCAGCCGGGCTACTCCGGCGCTCCGGAGTGGGTGCGCGAGATGGGCTTCGGCGCCGGCATGGGCATCCCCAACATCATCAAGTGCGCCGACAGGATCGACCTGCAGTCGACCGTCGGCGTGGGCACGACGCTGAGCGTGCGCATCTTCACCGGAGCCGGCGCGAACCGCGCCGGAGACGAAGGAGGCGGGACATGACCCTGCGGGAGATCGTCGAGAAGCTGGACCTGCAGGTGCACGCCGGCGCCGGGCGCATGGAGGTGACCGTCGCCCGGGGCTACATGAGCGACATGCTCAGCGACGTGATCGGCAACGCGCCCATAGGCGGCCTCTGGATCACGATGCAGAAGCACAAGAACGTCGTCGCCGTGGCGGTGATGAAGTCGCTGGCGGCCATCGTCCTCGTCCAGGGGCGGGTGCCGGAGGAGGACACGCTGCGCGCGGCCGAGGAGGAGGAGGTCGTGATCCTGGGGACGACGATGAGCGCCTTCGCGCTGGCCGCCCGGCTCCACGACCTCGGGATCGCCGGGGACTGAGGACTCATGCTGCGGGCGCTGGCGGCGGACCTCCACGTGCACACCTGTCTGTCGCCCTGCGCCTCGCTGGACATGGCCCCGGGCAGGATCGTCGCCCGGGCGCGGGCCTTGGGGTTGGCGATGATCGCGATCACCGACCACAACAGCGTCGAGAACGCCGGGGCGGTCGCCCGCGCCGCGCGGGGCAGCGGGCTGTGCATCCTGCCGGGCATGGAGGTGACGACGGCGGAGGAAGCCCACATCGTGGCGCTCTTCGAGGAGCTGCCCGCGGCGGAGTCGCTGCAGGAACTGGTCTACGCCCGGCTGCAGCCGGGCGAGA
>VGIY01000111.1 GCA_016867695.1 Candidatus Eiseniibacteriota bacterium
TGCAGATCCGCCTGGGCGAAGGCCGCGGGCGCCGGCCCCAGACCGATCCCCGCCGCCGCGCCCAGAAGCAGCGCGCCCCGCAGGGCCGCCGCCCGCGCCTGTGCCGCGCCCCGCAGGACCGCCGCGAGCCGGTTGGAGCGCGCCGCCGTCGATGACCGCGGCGGCATGGCCGACCTCTTCCCGATCATCCTCAGACTCACTCGCCGAATCCCGTGTCCCGCAGCGTCCACTCGGGCTCGTGCGCCTCCGGTTCGAGCAGGACCATCCTCATCCAGACATCCAGAGACAGCAGCAGGAAGAGGACGAGGCTCCAGTCCCACACGCGAGCACAATGCTCATCGGCGATCCGTTGCACAACCGAAACATCGAGAAGATCCCCGCTGCGCAGGGGTGGGCACAGCCATTGGCGCACCGGCGTGCGGCATAACCTCTCCCGCAGCCAGGCCGCCAGCGGCGGGGTGAAGCCGTGCTTGGGCTTGCCGAGCAGCTCGCCGGGCAGCAGCCGCGCCCCCAACTCGTGCTTGAGCAGGTGCTTGCCCGCGCCTTGCGAGGCGAGCAGCCGCACGAAGGATCCCCGCACCCACTGGTCGTGCGGCAGCGACAGGATGGAGTCGGCCACGTCGCGGTCCAGGAACGGCTCGCGGGGGACGAGCCCGTTCGCGCAGGCCATCGCGCCGACCTTGTGGAAGACGCCGAAGGAGCCGTCCACGTGGAGATCGATGTAGGTGAGGTCGGCGAGCAGGTCCGCCAGCCGGTGGCGGCGCAGGAACCGCCGCTCGGCCAGGTATCCGCTCGCCGACGGAGGCGGCGGGCTCCCGCCCCGCAGCAGCGCGCGCAGCCGGCGGCCGCCGTCTATCCCCCAGGCGGGTCCCAGGAAGAGATCGCGGTAGGCGGTGAGCAGGTCGGGCGCCGCGGCGCGGCGGAGCTTCTCGAGCAGCGAGAAGCCGGGCAGCGCCGCCAGGGACCCCGTGACGGGCGGGAGGTGCCGGGCGAGCGGCGCCACGAGGCGCTTGGCGGCCAGCGGGTAGTAGCGGCAGAAGAGGTGGTCGGGCCCGTCGCCCGAGACGATCGTGTCGGCCTCCTCGGCCACGCGGCGCAACAGGTGGAACGTGGGGATCACCGAGAAGTCGTGCGTCGGCTCGCCGAGGTGCCAGACGACCAGGGGCAGCGAGTCCAGCAGGGCGGGGGAGGTCAGGTCGACCTGGACGTGGGCGCAGCCCAGGCGCTCCGCCAGCAGCCGGGCGTAGGCGCTCTCGTCCATGGCCGTGCCGGCGAAGGAGCCGGTGAAGGCGCGCAGGGGCTCCGGATCGGCGCGCGCGGCGAGCGTCAGGAGGGTGCTCGAGTCGATGCCCCCGCTCAGCAGGTAGGCGCGGCGGCCGCCGCGCGACGCCGTGCGCGCGAGGCTGCGCGTCAGTCGTTCCTCGAGGGCCTCGGGGCTCAGCCGCACGGCGCCCTCCGAGGGGCGGGGCGCGGCGCGCTCGAGCAACCGGACCGCCAGGCCGCCTTCCTCGAAGACGAGGGCCTCGCCGGGGCCCAGCTTGCCGATGTCCCGGATCAGCGTGGCCGGCGGCAGGACATAGCCGGTGGCGAACAGCTCGTGGAGCGCGACCGGATCCATCGCCCGGCTCATCCAGGGAAGCGCGAGCAACGCCGGCAGGCTGGAAGAGATCGCGAGGCGGGTTCCCCGGCTCGCGTAGTAGAGGGGCTGGAAGCCCCCCACCCGGTCGCACACCGCCGTCATGCGGCGCTCGGCGTCCTCCCAGATCACGGCGCAGAAGAGCCCGTTGATCCGGCCGAGGGACTCGAGGCCGTGGCGTTGGAAGCGCCTCAACAGCAAGGCGGCGGGTTGCGCGGAGGCGAAGTCGATTTCCTCCTCCAGCGGCTGGAGGATGTCGCCGGCGACGACGGCGTGGCTCGTCCCGGCGGAGGCCAGCGACAGGGGCTGAAAGGGGCCGGAGCCGCGAAGCCCGAGCAGGCAGCGACCGCTGGCCGCGCGCGCCACCGCCTCCGGTCGCGGGTCGGCCCCGGCGAGGGCGCGCCACTCGTGCTCCTCGACCCGCCCCGAGCGCGCCGCGATCGCGAACAGGTGCATGTCGGCCCCTCCGTGTCCCCGGGAAGCGGCGCGCCACCTCGCGTCGTCACTCCCCCGGCGTCCGCCCCGGCGCCGGGGGGAGGCCGCCTAGCCGCGATCGAGGAAGAGGTCTGGACCAGGACCCTACGCCTGGCCGCTCGCCCGGGCCCTGACCGCGCGCGCGGGGCTGCCCACGGCGAGCACCTCCTCGGGCAGCGGCCGGACGACGACGGCGCCCGCGCCGACGATCGTCCCCCGGCCGACATCGGCCATGACCACCGCGTTGTCCCCGATGAAGCAGTTGCCCCCGATGCTGATCCTGGTGAAGGTGGAGGGGGACCCCATCGGCGGCCGCGACGGGTCGCCGAAGTCGTGCTGGTGGCGGCCCGAGAGCACGCCGACGCGATTGGCGATGACCGCTCCGTCGCCGACGTCGGCCAGTCCGATCGACGACCAGAGACCGACGTAGACGCCGCGGCCGATACGGGCGTCCGCCTTGCTGACCAGGGATCCGAACTGGAAGCGGGCGTCGAGGTGAGAGGCCCTCATCGTCTGCTTGTAGTAGCAGCTGCGCGCCAGGCAGCCGGGGAGGCCGGGGAGAAGGGCGAAGGCCTGGGCGCAGAGGTCGAACAGCGCGACGCTGCCGGCGAGGCGCAGGCAGAGCCGCGCGGCCAGGCCCCAGGGCAGCACCAGCACATAGAGGAGCCCCAGGACCGCCCCCCGGATCCAGCGTCTGCAGGGTCTCATCGTCCTCTCCATGCCGGGCCGGGGGCTTCCCCGCCGGCCAGCCGCGGCCTTCTCGGCCATCGCCGCCCAGCCGCCGCCCGTCCGGCGCGGATCACTTCACGACGCGCACGGCCAGGACCATCCCGGGGCGGTCCTGCTTCACGGCAAGCCGGTCCAGGCCTCGTCCCACCCAGCGGAGCCGGGAGGGAAAGTAGTAGTCGCACTGCCCCACCTTGCGGAAGTTGAGGATGTCCCGCTCGCGAAAACGGGCGGTGAACCTCTCCAAGTCGGCGGG
This sequence comes from Candidatus Eiseniibacteriota bacterium, assembly GCA_016867695.1. GTDB lineage: Bacteria > Eisenbacteria > RBG-16-71-46 > CAIMUX01 > WJJG01 > VGIY01. The sequence goes on from VGIY01000111.1 coordinate 3,093, forward strand.
TGTGTTGTTCCTGTAGTAGGTCTTGTGCCTCTCGTATCCCCCTTCTTCCGGCCTGCCGTGCAGGGCGCGCAGGTACGCGTCCTTGAGCCGCAGCGCCTCCGTCAGCCGCGAGACGGCGACGAACCAGTGCCGCGCGTCCATCGTGAAGCCCCAGAAGATCCCGCCCGGCCGCAGGATCGCGTGGAGCCGCTCCCAGAAGGCCAGCGGGTCGCGGCAGTGCTCGAGCATCATCACGGCGAAGGCGAGATCGATGGAGTCGTCCGCAATGGGGGCGGTCTCGAACGGGCAACGATGCGCCTCGCTGAACACCGGCTGGAGCGCGCAGCGCGCATCCGGCTCCACGCCCACATACCGGCCCGCCTCCGCGGCCAGGGCCCGCTGGGTGCCGGCGTCGTTGTCGAAGCCGCCTCCGCAGCCGATGTCCAGGAAGACGAGCGTGCCGGCGGGGCCCAGCCGGCGGGCGTCGGCCAGGATCAGATCCCGGAACAGCGGCGTGCGCCAGGCGCCGTCGCTGTAGCGCTGGAGACAGGTAGCCCACTCCGATCGGGCGCGAGCATGCATGGCGGCGGGCAGGCTCATTTCCCCGCCGGCGCGGCGGCGTCGATCTCGCCCTGCCGCAGCCGCTGGACGCAAGCCCCGAGCGCCGCGTAGACGTACCAGGTGTGGCGCAGCAGGCTGTGGCCGAAGATGCCGGCGATCATCAGGACCACGAAGCCGGCGAAGAGGGCCTTCAGCAGCAGGGCCTCGAAGCGCCAGCGTTCGCCGCCGCCGGCGACCAGGCGGGCGGCGCGGCGGTTCAGGCGCAGGAACTCGAACAGCAGCAGGTAGAAGAGGATCCCGCCGACGAGCCCCAGCTCGGCCAGGACCTGGAGATACAGGCTGTGCGACTCGAGCCAGTTGCGCCGCTCCGGGGACGAGTAGTCGGCGGCGCGGGCGGTGCCGAAGCAGCGGACGCCGACGCCGAAGACGGGCCGGTCGATCACCATCTTCACGCCCGTCATCCAGGTCGCCAGGCGCGCCTGGGAGGATCCGTCCAGCTGCTCCTGGGCGATGGTCGAGTAGCGGGCGCGGTACTGTTCCGGAAGCGCGGCGAAGCCCGCGACCAGCAGGAGGAGCCCCAGGGCTCCCAGCAGGATGCGCCGCCGCGAGGTCCACCAGAGGTAGAGCGTGCCGCCCAGGAACCCCAGCAGCGACGCGCGGGATCCGGTGACGGCCATCGTCGCCAGCAGCAGCGGCGCGCCGAGGACGAAGAAGAGGCGCCAGCCGCCGAAGGGCCGATACAGGGCCAGGAGCAGGAAGAAGGGGACGGCGACCGCCATCGTCGTGCCCAGCTGGTTGGGGTTGTTGGCCACGCTGGTCTCGCCCACCGCCCGCTCGATCCCCTGGGCGAAGAAGGCGCCCCCCCGCTGGAAGTCGACGAACGCCGTGGCCGAGATGTAGACCGTCAGCAGGCCGAAGACCCAGATGAAGGCGCGCAGCTTCCGGCGGGTATCGATGAGGTGCACGATCAGCACATAGAAGATCGCCAGCTTGACCATCTCGAAGAAGCCGTTCAGCGCCCCGGCCCGCCAGTAGGCGAAGGGCACGGAGAGGAGCACGGCCAGCAGGAAGACGAGCAGGAGGGTCGTCTGCCGCGATCGATCGATGAGGATCCGGCCCTCCCGCTGGTACTGGGCCAGGAGCATGGCCGCCAGCGTCAACCCACCGACCAGGCGCTCCAGGTGGAGCGCGGCGAGCGGCGGGTAGAGCTCAGCGGGCCGGACGAGGAAGATGGCCGTGTAGAGCAGCAGTCCCCAGAAGGGGCGCACGAGCACCGCCGCTCCGGCCACCAGGGCTCCGACCACGCCGATGGCGAGGTGGGGCGGGAAGCGGACGAGCGCCGCGCCGGCCGCGGCGCTGGAGAGGATCACGGCGGCGAAGAGCAGGATCCGCCGGCCGAGCGCGGCGTCGCGCGCGGCGTCCCGAGGCACGGGCGGTCCATGCCTGAAGCGACCCGCGACGGCGGGATCGACCGCGACGCGGCCGTCGCTGGCGCCGGGCTCGCTCCTCGTGCTGCTCATCCGGGGTCCTCTCGGGGCCGCTGGGTCCGGGTCGCGGCATGGCCTGGCGGGCCGCGGGCGTGGAAGCGGCGCCCGGCGCATGCTAGCGCCGCCGGCGCCCCCCCGCAACGGCGCCGGGCGGCCCGTGTGGTAGCCGGGAGGCCCGAGCCAATGCCGCGCGGCCCCCGGCTCCGGATCGCCTCGCGTCAACGCAGGATCACGACACGGGCTTCGTGCACGGCGTCTCCGCTTCGTGCCCGCAGCCAGTACACGCCGTTGCCCAGGGGGACCCCGCCGTCGCCCGAGCCGTCCCAGACGGCCAGCACGCCGCCGCCGGCCGAGCGCGGGAAGGCGATGTCCCTCACCCGTCTGCCCGCGGGATCGAAGATCTCCAGGCGCCCCGCCTCGTGGCCGCCCAGCAGGAGCTCGATCGTCGCCCGGTCGCGCAGCGGATTGGGATGGGCGCGCAGCAGCGAGATGCGCCGCGCCACCGCGTCCGGCCCGGGAGCCCAGGCGGTCTGCTCCTCGCCGAAGTCGTAGAAGGCCGCCCCGGCCCGCTGATTCCGGTACTCCGTGCGGATCCACTGCGGCGCCCGCAGGCCCTCGCGGACCCGGAACTCGTCGACGATGCCCTTGAAGAGGTCCTGGGAGTTGCCCCAGATCGGGCTGGCGATGCCGACGTTGCCGCCGATCCTGTTGCCAGTGTAGACCTTGTGCGGCGGCAGCGGGGCCCAGCGAGCCTTGATGCCCTGCTCCACGCCGTCGAAGTAGAAGCGCAGCGTGTCGGCCTGGCCGTCGAGCACCCAGACGAAGTGATGGAGCAGCGTGTCGGGCAGCGGATAGGGATTCCAGGAGATGAAGGCGCCCGACCGCGAGTAGTCGGCGTTGCGATGCGTCTCGTTGCGCTTGGCCGACAGGTGCCAGTAGCCGGCCTCCGACTGGAAGGCGAAGTCCGCCCCGGCGCTCAGCGGATCGTGGACGGCGAACCAGGCGCTGATCGTGTAACTGCTGTCCGCGGACTGGATGGCGTCCCCGTCGATCCAGTGGGTGGTGCCGTTGAGCAGCCAGGCCTGCCCGATGGGGCCGGCCGTCGTGTCCGCGCTCGTCCAGCCGTTCTTGGGGAGTGCATGATTCGCCCCGGGACCGTAGTCGCGCAGCAGGCCCCCCGCGGGACTTTCGGCGAAGTGGAAGACCCCGAGGTCCGCAGCGTCCCACACCGAGCCGTCGCTGGGTTCGAACGAGGCTTCGGGGTTGCCGCAGTAGAGGAAGAAGACATTCTGCTCGCGCGAGAGCGTGCCGGCCCGCACCCAGATCTCCGCCTTTCTGGCGGCGGGGTCGTAGGAGACGATCTCGCGCGGGAGCGGCGTCATGCCGTCGCCCGCGGTGAGCAGCAGGTCGCTGCCGTCGGGCTTCGCCCGGTCGAACACTCCCGCCAGGGCGTCGTCGCCGAGAGGCAGGAGTAGCGCGAAGCCGTCGAGGTCCCCCGTGCCCTCGATCGAGTCGGGCCGGACCGTGATCGGATAGCGATAGGCCCAGCCGATGTCGACCCAGGCGGCGCGGTCGAGGCCCTCCGGGCGGTCGCCGGCGAGCAGGGCCGGCGACCCCGAGGCCTGGGGCGATGACGGCTCGAGAGCGCCCGCCGTCGAGAGCAGCAGGGCTGCGCCGAGGGCGATCGTCGCCGGGATGAACCAAGGCCTGCTTTGTCCTCGCCAATCAGTCATCGGGTTCTCCGTTGGCATGGGCAAGTGCGCCTCTCTCACGGGTCGCAGCTCGATTATACCACCCCGGAGCGGGGGGTTTCCCTACAACCGATTGCCGAAGTGGCGGTTATCAGCCGACTGGACGCCACCGGGTAGCTTCCCGGCCCACGGCGTGCCCCCACCGGGAGACGGTCCGGACCGATTGACCACTTCGACGGGTGTAAGTAAGATCTTACTACCGACTGTAGCCTTTTCCTGACGATAGGGTGAGGTGTAGGCTCCGGGTCGTTCTCCGGGTCGGGGGTTCTAGGTGCGCGGGTCGCGAGAGCCGGCCCGTCGCGGCGATCGGGGTACCTGGCGCGCGCGCTCCCACCGGCGGTGATCCGGGGGAGGCGGGAGGGCAAGAACATCGTGAACTGGTTCCCGTCCCTGGGCGTGGCCGTCTGGGCGTGGCGAGGCGCGATCGCCCTGTCCCGGCGACCGGCGATCTGGCTGCCGCTGCTGGGCGTGACCGCTCTGCAGGGCGCCCTGCTGCTGCTCCTGACCTCGCCTCATCGAGGCGGGCTGTCGGTGCTCGCGCTGCCCCTCGTCCGTCTGCTCGGGGGAGAGGCGGCGACGCACTACCCGATTCTCTACTACGCCCTGCCGACCATGTTCTTCCGGGCGAATCTCGTCCTCAGTGCGCTGGCCGGCTCGATCGCCGGGGGTGCGGCGACGCTGCTCTTCGCCCGGGCCTTCGGCTACGATGCCGGCCGCAGCCCCTACCGGCGGGCCTGGCGATCGGCCCCGGCGCTGATCGTCACCACCGCGCTCACGCTCGGATTGCTCCTCGGGCTGGCGGCGCTGGCGACCCTGGTCCCCGGCGAGTGGACGCTGCGCAGCGGCGCTGTGCGCTGGGGAGTCCGCGGCGCCATGATGGTCCTGCTAATCGTCGTCCAGAGCCTCTTCGTCTACGCGACGGCCTGGATCGTGCTCAAGGGGCACGGCATCTGGCCCGCCGTGCGTGACTCGGTCCGGGTGACGGCCAGGACGCTGCTCCCCACGCTGATCGCCGTCGGCGTCTCCGCGCTGCTGCACTTCCCCTTTTCGTTCGCCTCGGGCCGCGTGGACCTGATCGCGGGCAAGCTGAAGCCCGAGGTGATCGCCGGCCTGCTCGCGGTGCAGATCG
>VGIY01000112.1 GCA_016867695.1 Candidatus Eiseniibacteriota bacterium
GCGTGCACGAGCTCTTCCTGTCGCTGGCCGTTGGCGTGGGCGATGCGGCTCACGCCTGACGAACTGGAAGGGCGCGGCGAGGAGCTCCGGCGGCGGCTCGGGGCCTGCGACCTCTGTCCCCGGCGCTGCGGCGTCGATCGCCTGCGCGGCGAGACCGGCTTCTGCGGCGCGGCGCAGGCGGTCCCGGTCGCCGCGGCGCTGGCGCATCACGGGGAGGAGCCGCCGCTCTCGGGCACGCGCGGCGCGGGGACGATCTTCTTCGGCGGCTGCAACCTTCGCTGCGCCTACTGCCAGAACCGCCAGATCAGCCGCCTGGAGACCCCTCAGCGGCTGCTCGATCCGCAGGCGCTCGCCGGCGAGATGCTGCGCCTCCAGGAGGCGGGCTGCCACAACATCGAGCTGGTCACGCCCTCCCATCTCGGGCCGCAGATCCTGCTCGCGCTGGCCGCCGCGGCGCGGGGCGGCCTCGCGCTGCCGATCGCCTACAACACGGGCGGCTACGACGGGCTCGAGACGCTGCGGGCGCTCGACGGCGCCGTCGACATCTACCTGCCCGATCTCAAGTACGCCGATGCCGGGATCGCCGCCGAGCTCTCCGGGGCAGCCGACTACTGGAGCGTCGCCTCCGCCGCCGTGCGCGAGATGCTGCGCCAGGTCGGCGGGCTGTCGCCTGCCGGAGAGGGAACGGCGCAGCGCGGGCTGATCGTGCGCCATCTCGTCCTGCCCAACGGCCTGTCCGGATCGCCGGCCGTGCTGGAGTTCCTCGCCGCGCTCGATCCGCGCCCCGCGGTGTCGCTGATGGCCCAGTTCTACCCCGTGCCGGGATGCGAGCACCCGCTGCTGCAGCGACCGCTCTTCGCCGCCGAGTACGCACGCGTCGTCGAGCGGATGGAGGCGCTCGGCCTCGGGGAGGGTTGGGTTCAGGACCTCTCCTCCCAGGAAACCTGGCGCCCCGACTTCTCCCGCCTCGACCCCTTCGCTCCCCGGCCGGGCGAGTAGGCTCGCCCCGAGGCCGAGGAGCGCCACTCTCCCTCCCGCCCCCGCGGCTGGCCGGTATTGTCCACGCCCGGAACGGGCGTCAAGCGCCCCCCGCGGCCGGCCGAACCTTGGGGCAGGCTGCCGGGACAACCGCTGGGAGGCATCGTGAGACGGACGCTGCACGTTCTCGTGGCCGAGGGGGAGCGCAGCCGGGCCTTGCGCGGCCTGGTCGAGACGCAACGGCGCATTCGCCACGCGGCGACGGAGCAGGAGTGCCTGGACATCGCCGCGGCCGGGGCCGCCGACGTGATGGTGATCAACCTCGACGACGCCGGCTTCGGCGATCCCGGCCTGCCCGCCCGCGTCCGCTTCGCCTCGCGCAACGCCTTCCCCGTGCTGGGCGTGGGGACGCGCGGGCGCGTCGACGCCGGGGCCTGGATCCGCGGGGGACTGCACGAGATCCTCTACTGGGAGGAGCTGAACCCCGCGCGCCTCGATCGTTGCCTGCGCCACTGGGTGAGACACCGCAGCCTGCGGCGGCGCGTGCGCGCGGCCGATCGGCGCGCGCTCCAGTGGTGGACCGACCTCGTGGCCGCGCTGGACGAGGTGCGCGGCCGCCTCGAGCGCGGCTCCGACGCCCTGGACGCCTTCCTGGGGCGCATCGAGACGCAGGACGGGGAGATCGCCGACCAGCGCCGGCACCACCTCCTGCAGGCCCGCAAGCAGCTGGCCGACCTCAACCAGATCGCCGCCGACCTGGACATCGCCGCGCGCACGATCCAGCTCAAGGGTCTCGAGCGGCGCCAGCGGCAGGCGCAGCGCGGGTTCGCCTCGCGCGACGCCTACCTGCAGCGGCCCTGGGACGAGGAGGAGCCTCCCTGCGGCGATCCCTCGGCGCTCGATCCGCCGCGCGACGAGCGGTACCGCTTCGGGAGCTGAGATCGCCCCGGGCCGCAGCGCCCCGACGTCGATTCCCCGCGTCGCCCCCGAAACGCTCCGCCCGGCTACTCCCGAGCGCCTGCGCGCGGCCGCAGGCCGAGGACGTTCGGCACGGGCCAGGCGGCGGCGTTGGCGTCGCTCTCGGTGAAGGCCGTCTCGAAGCTCCCCACGAACTCGGCGACGAAGTCCCCGACACGGATGAAGAGCTGTGCCTCGGGTCCTCCCTCGAGATGCTGGGCGCAGACGACACCGAGCGCGAGCCACTCCTCGTTGAGATCGTGCATCGAGTAGGGGGCGCGGCAGAACAGGAAGAGGATGCGCCCGCGGTCGTCCTCGCCCAGCGCCGCCTCGCTCCACATCCTCTCCTGCCGGCTCCAGCGGTTGCGGCCGGGCCGCTCGATCAACCGCAGGTTCTGCACGGCCGACCCGTACGCCTCCAGGATCCCCGGCATCGTCACGCCGGGCGCGTCGAGGTCGAAGATGCGGAAGAGCGGCACGCCCGCAGCGCGCGGATCGAAGGCCGCCACTGAGCGGTAGCCGTTGAGGCGATCGCTCCAGACCCGATCCGGGGAGCGCGCGTAGCCGATGTGCGTGCGGTAGTCGGTGGCGAACATGCCGGCGTTGATCGCCGCCGCGTAGCCGCGCTGCTCGCTCCACTGCCGGGCGGTGCGGCCTCCGGGGGGTTCGTCGTCATCGAGGCCGGCGAGCTCGAGCGCCCAGTCCCGCGGATCGATGCGCAGCACGGCGAGGCGGGAGTCTCCCAGTCGGGCGGGACGGGAGGCGGTGAAGCGGCCGAGTTCCAGCCCGGCCGCGAGCGGCCGCCATCCCTCCGTGTCGCCGCCGGCGGGGTCGCCGGAGGAGACCGCGGCGGGCGCCCCCGCGGGGGGCTCGGCGGGCGCGGTCGCGGCGGGCCTCTCCGCGCCCGGCGCCGCCAGCGCCGGGCCGACGGTGGGCAGGAGGGCGAGGGACGCGGCCAGGATGAAGGCGGGCAGGGCGCGGCCGGAGGAGAGGCGAGAGCCGGGCAGCAAGCGGCCTGCCGAGAGGCGCGACGCGCGCGCGGGTCGGCCCGGCGAGAGGCGGGTGCCGGCCGGGAAGCGGCCCGCCGAGAAGAGAGCCGCGGCGGGAAGGGGATGGCGCGCCTGGAAGCGGGCTGCGGCGATCATGACCTCTCCCCGCGAAGGTGACTGCGCCGGCACGCGAGGAGAATCCCTCCCCGCGAATGGGGCCGCGCTACCGCAGAAGGACCAGCCGCCTCGGCTGCGACCACTCCCGACCGTCCGATCGGGCGGCGGCGAAGTAGACCCCCGCGGGGAGCGGCCGGCCCGCCCGGTCGGTTCCGTCCCAGGCGAACGAGCCGCCGCCCCCTGCGGGCGCGAGCGGGGCGAGCGTGCGCACGAGGCGTCCGCCGGCGTCGAAGAGGCCGATCTCGAACGCTCCGCCGCCGGCCGCGGGGCGTTCCCAGGAGAGCGCCACCAGGCCGCGGCTCGGGTTGGGCCGCGGGGGGAGCAGCAGGAGGGGCTCCTGCGCGCCCGCTCCCTGCGCGTCCGCCCCTCCGGCGACATCCGCGGGGTACGCGCCGTAGAAGACGTCGGCCAGCACCCACTCGTCCGGATCGATGAGGAGCGCCAGAGGCCGCGCGGGCGTCTCGATCAGGAACGACTGGTCGGCGAGGCTGTCCCAGAGGACGGTGCAAAACTCGCTTCCGTCGGCTAGCCGCAGGCGGGCGTCGAGCGGCATGCGGAAGAGCGCCGGGCCGCTCGACTCCTGCACGATGCGGATCCAGGTCACGGCCGGTCCGTCGCCGTCGGCCGTCAGCACCTCCCACCAGACGCCATAGGCGGGCCGCCCCGTGCCGTAGACCCAGCGGTCGAAGAACCAGGAGAGCCCGCCCCCCCAGACTCGCTCGCACGCCGCTTGGAAGTCGGCGGTCACCGCGCTGCCGTAGGCGTGGGCGGCGCCGTACTCGCGCAGGGCGCGGAAGAAGGCCTCGTCGCCGAGGACCCGGCGCAGCATGTGCAGCACCCAGGCGCCCTTGCGGTAGACGGTCGAGTTGAAGAGGAAGTCGGGCGCGTAGCAGGAGCCCGGGTAGTAACGGTCGCGCTTCGTGCGCATCACCTGGCGCAGGCTGTCGGGTCCGGCGAGCCACTCGGCCCAGAGCGCCTCGGCGTAGGTGGCGAAGCCCTCGTTGAGCCAGATGTCGCGCCAGGTGCCGCAGGTCACCCAGTTGCCCCACCACTGGTGGGCCAGCTCGTGGACCACGACCCAGTCCTGCGGCCCAAGGAGATCGAAGAAGTAGGCGCCCATGCTGGAGAGCGTCTGGTGCTCCATCGCCCCCGGCCAGGGGTACTCGGCCATGCCGTACTTCTCTGCCGCGAAGGGGTACTCGCCGAAGAGCTCCTCGAAGCAGCGCATCGCCCGGGGCGTGAAGGCCCAGTCGGCCTGGGCGCGGGCGAGATCCTCGGGATAGGCGAAGTAGGCGAGCGGAACCTCGCGGCCGGACAGGGTCACGTAGGTGTCGGCGAAGGCGGCGAAGTTGGTCGCCGTCAGGCTGACGAGATAGCTGGCCAGGGGGTAGACGGCGCGCCAGTGGAACAGCCGGCGGCCGCCCTCGATCGGCACGACCGCCAGCAGGCGCCCGTTCGCCGCGGCGATCATCGTGTCCGGAACGATGAAGCGCAGATCGGCGGCGAACTTGTCGTCTGGACGGTCCTTGCAGGGCCACCAGGTGCGTGAGGCGAAGGGCTGGCTGTTGGTGAAGACGATCTGCGCGCCGTCGTGACGGGCGAAGGCCAGGCCCTGCAGGAACGCGGGCCGGGGCCGGCCGCGGTAGCCGATGAGCACATCGACGAGCGCGCCCGGCCCGAGGGGCGCGGCGGGGCGCAGCTCCAGGCGCTCGTGGCCGCGCGTGAAGGGGACCCCCCGCCCGTCGACCTGCGCCGCCAGGATGGTCAGGTTGTCGGCGAAATCGAAGCCGATCGTCGCCGGCGCGGGGTCGGCGATGCGCAGCCGCCAGCGCGCCTCGCCGACGACCGCCAGGCTGTCGAAGAGGGGCTCGAGCGTGAGCGTGACATGGAGGGCGTCGTAGCCGCTCTCGTCGGGCTCCCACTCCGGGTAGGTGAGCCAAGTCGCCTCGCGCTCTCGGGCGCCCTTGCCTTCGTCCTGGTCCGCCGGGAACGGCGGCGCGCCTCGCTCGCCCGGCGCGCCCGTCACGGAGCGCGCGGCCGGGGCGACCGGCGGCGGCGCGGCCCGCGGCCCGGGGTAGGCGGGCAGGCAGGCCAGGGCGAGCAGCGTGCAGGAGAGGGCCCGCGCGGTCGGCCCCGCCGGCAGGCGGGACGCCCGCGCGATCATGGCTCGCCCTCCGGCCGGGCGCGCAGCGCCAGCAGCCCCAGGAGGATTCTCCCCGTCTCCTGATCCGGCGTCGACGCGCCCGCCGAGACGCCGATGACGCGCTGGCCGTCGGGCAGCCAGCCCTCGGTCACGACCGGCCCCTCGGCGCCGGCGGGCAGGTGGCGGATCCGCCGGCGATCGATGAGGCAGTCGGCGTCCTCGACGTGGTAGGAGGGAACCCGCGCCCGTCCGATGCGGGCGAGGTGGGCGGTGTTGCTGGAGCGGAAGCCGCCGACGACGATCAGCAGGTCGAGCGGGTGCTCGTCGATGAGGCGCTGCACGGCGTCCTGGCGCCGCTGCGTGGCGGGGCAGAGGGTGTCCATCACGCGGAACCGCTTCGGGCCCGGCTCGGCGCCCAGCCGCGCGGCGAGCGCGGCGCGCAGGATCCGGGCGATCTCCTCGGTTTCGGCGCTGAGCATGGTCGTCTGGTTGACGAGCCCGAGACGCGCCAGGTGGCGCGGCGGATCGAAGCCGGGGCCGGCGGCGGCGAGCAGCCCGTTGCCCTCGTCCGGCGCGCTCGACACCCAGGCGGCCAGCCGCCGGGCCTCCTCGCGGTCGCGCACGACGATCCAGGGGCCGTCGATCCTGGAGGCGGTGGCGCGCGTCTCCTCGTGCTCCCGCTTGCCGTGGATGACGACGGTCAGTCCCGCGCGCGAGAACTCCCGCGCCGCCTTCCAGACACGCCGCACCCATCCACAGGTCGTGTCGACCACCCGGCATCCGATCCGCCGCAGCCGCTCCTCCTCGTCCACCTCGATGCCGAAGGCGGGAACGATCACCGTGTCGGCGGGCCGCACCGCCGCCAGACGGTCGGGCGACTCCGGCGGAGGCAGGCGCTCGGCGCCGGCGCGGCGCAGCGCCTCGTTGATGGCCGGGTTGTGGATGATCTCGCCGGTCACCCAGAGCCGTCCGGGCTCGCCGCCGCCGATGGCCGGATCGGCGGCCCGGAGAGCGCGCGCGGCCGCGAGGGCGCGCGCCACCGCCTGCTCCACGCCCTGGCAGAAGCCGAAGTCCTCCGCCAGGAAGATGCTCAGGCCCTCCGCCTCGCAGGCATGCCCGCGACTGCGCACCTCGTCCAGGATTCGCTGCGGCTCCGTGCCCGCTTGGGGCGCTCTCTCGGCCGCCGGCATGTCGCTCGCCCCCCGCGTGCGGGCGCCTCGCGCCCGGATCCCCTGATGCGCCGATCTCATGGTACCATACGGCGGTTCGCCCGGTTCTGCGCGCGCGAGCGGGGGAGCCGGCCGGAGGCTGCGGTTCGCCCGGTTCTGCGCGCGCGCGGTCCCGCGGGCGGCGGGCCGGCAGCCCTCCGCGCCCGCCTGCCCCGGTAGGTCCGAGAGGAGAGAACCGCGCCGGGGGGGCCAGGAAGAAGGCCGCGCCGGGGGGCCAGGAAGAAGGCCGCGCCGGGACGGCCGCGAGGGAGAACCGCGCCGGGAGAGCTCCATGAACGACGAGGACATCGGCCGCGAGCCCGCGGCTCCGCCAGGCGCCGCCGGGGAGACGCCCTTCCGCTCCGGCTACGCGGCCATCTGCGGTCCCCCCAACGCCGGCAAGTCGACGCTGCTCAACCGGCTGATCGGGGAGCGCCTGGCGATCACGACCAGCCGTCCGCAGACGACGCGCAGGCGCATGCTCGGGATCCTCTCCGGCGAGGGCTTCCAGATCGTCTTCGTCGATACGCCCGGCATCCTCGAGCCGCGCTACGCGCTCCAGTCGGCGATGATGAAGGAGGTCGGCCGCGCCCTCGCCGACGCCGACCTGCTGCTCCTCGTGACCGACATCCGCGCCGCCGAGTTGGCTCCCGGGGTGTTCGAGGCGGCCCGGCGCAAGCCGCTCGTCGTCGCGCTCAACAAGGCCGACCTGGTCGCCGATCGCGAGACGAGCCTGCCGATCCTGGACCGGCTGCGAGCGCAGGCCCCCGAGGCGGAGTTCTTCGTCCTCTCCGCCCTGCGGGGTGGCGGGGTCGACGCCCTGCGGGCCCGGTTGATCGAGCTGCTGCCGGCCGGGGCGCCGTTCTACCCCCCCGATCAGCTGACCGAGCACCCCGAGCGCTTCTTCGCCTCCGAGCTCGTGCGCGAGGCGATCTTCGAGCGCTTCCACCAGGAAGTGCCCTACAGCACGGAGGTGCAGATCGACGAGTTCAAGGAGCGCGATGCGGGCAAGGACTACATCGCGGCGACCATCTTCGTCGAGAGCGAGTCGCAGAAAGGGATCCTGATCGGGCGCGGCGGGCGGGCGATCCGCGATCTCGGGCACCAGGCTCGCGGGGCGATCGAGTCCTTCCTCGGGCGCCCGGTCTACCTCGAGCTGCGCGTCAAGGTCCTGCCCGATTGGCGCAAGGATCCGCGAGCCCTGCGTCGATTCGGGTACTGACATCGAGGCCGCCGCTCAGGCGCGGAGCCGGCCACTAGGCGCCGCGTCGCCGGCTCCGCGAACCGGGCGAGCGGGCCTCCCGGCGCGGTGCCGCGCCGTTCCGCGGCTCATGGAGCGGGGCCGGAGCGGCGGCCGCCCTTGACAGCGCCCGCCGCGTCGCCGACGCTGCGCCAATCCCACGAGTCGTCGACAGGGGCGCGGCGCATGGGCCGAGCGGCGCAGGCCGGCGGCGCGCGGGAAGAAGGGAACAGGCCTTGGCGACCTTCGCACGGACACTGGTGACGAGCGCGCTGCCCTAC
>VGIY01000113.1 GCA_016867695.1 Candidatus Eiseniibacteriota bacterium
TGGATCCGAGCCTGAGCGACGAGATCCGGGTGACGCTGATCGCCACCGGATTCGGCGAGCGCGCGCGCGGCGCGGCGCGGCCCGCCGAGCCGCAGCGCGAGCCCTACCGGCTCGGCGCCGAGGAGGCGCGCCCGCCGATTCCGCTGGCCGGCGCCGCGATGGTTGCCGGGGAGCGCAGGGTCGTGGGCGCGGGGTCCGAGCCGGCGGCGGAGCCGCTGGCGGCGGGCGCGGCGATCCTGCGTTCCGCGTCCGCCGGGTTCACCTCCCGGCCATCGGGCGCCGAACTCGGAGACGGCGTGCTGGGCCCGGCGCGGCCGATCCGGCGGGAGATGGAGCCGGTCGCCGGTCCGGCGCCGGCGGCGACCGCTCCGCAGCCGATGCCCCTCCCGCAGCGCGCGCAGCCCGTCCAGGAGGGGCCGCGCATGGAGGTCTTCACCTCGACGGTCACCCCCGCGGCGGTGGAGGAGGAGGCGCAGGCGCCCGCGGAGGGCGAGCCGGCCGCCGAGAGCATCGTGCCGCTCGTCTGGAGGCAGAACGCCCGCAACGGCCCCTGGGCCCCCAAGGCGAGCCGCTGGCAGCGCGCCCTGCGCCGCGAGCACGGCGACGTCCCCTCCTTCATTCGCCGACGGCAGAGGGATTGAGGGGGGCGAGCGTGCGCGTCGCGCTCGGCTTCGCGAATCGCGCCGAGCTGGCGCTCTCCAACCTCGGCTTCCGGATCACCGAGGCGCTCCTGGCCGCTCGCCCCGGCGTGCGCCTGGAGCGCCTCTTCCTTCCCGCTGGGCGCGCCCCCCTCGCCGGAGCACGGATCCGCACGACGCCCTCGGGGCTCAAGCTCCCCAGCCTCGACCTCCTGCTCTGGAGCCTCTCCTTCGAGGGCGACGCGCCGCACCTGCCCGCGCTGATGGCGGCGGGCGGGCTGCCGGCGCTGGCCGAGGAGCGCGACGAGGGCCATCCGCTGGTCGTCGCCGGCGGCGCCGCCGTGATGATCAACCCGGAGCCGCTGGCCGCCTTCTGCGACCTCTTCCTCGTGGGCGAGGCCGAGGCGCTGCTGGAGGCGTTCCTCGACCGCTGGCAGGCGCTGCGCGGCGAGCGGAGAGCCGCCGCGATCGCCGCGCTCGCGGAACTGCCCGGGGCGGTCGCCCCGCTGCTGCGCCGCCACCGGGTCTGGGCCCTCCCCGAGGGAGGAGATCGAGGGCGGGGGGGCTCGCCGGACGCCGCCGGCGCCCCTCGCCCCGCCGGGAGCGGGGCGGCCGGCACAGGCATCGGCTTCTCCCTGCGCGGGGGGGACGAGGTGAGCCTGCGCCGAGGCCCCGGGCGCTTCGACCCCTGGCCGGAGGCAGCAGCCGGCAGCGCCGTCGAGACCGTCAAGTGGACGCAGGCGGCGGGAGAGGTCAGCCGGGCGCGCTTGGCGGCGGACGGCGCCTTCCCGGGAGCGCTCCTGCTGGAACTGGGGCGCGGCTGCCCCCGCCGCTGCCGCTTCTGCGCGGCGACGAGGATCTACGCTCCGCTCAGGCGTCGCCCGGCCGGCCTGGTTGCCCGCGTCGCGAGGGAGGAGTCGCTGCCGGGCGAGACGGTCGGTCTGCTCTCGCTGTCGGCGGGCGATCACCCGGGGCTGGGGGCGCTGACGCAGGAGCTCTGCGCCGCGGGGAGGCGGGTGAGCATCTCGAGCCTGCCGGCGACCTTCGACGACGAGGCGGCCCTGCGCGCCCTCCTCGACAGCGGCACGACCACGCTGACGATCGCGCCGGAGACGGGCAGCGACCGGCTGCGGGCGCTGGCCGGCAAGCCGATGGAGAACGAGGCGATCCTGCGCGGCGTCGAGCGGCTGGGCATGGCCGGGCTGGCGCAGCTGCGCGCCTACTTCATGATCGGCCTGCCCTTCGAGGAGGAGGAGGATCTGCGCGCGCTGACGCTCCTGCTGGCGCGGATGCGCGCGCTGCTGCCGGCCTCGACCCGCCTCTCGGCGACCGTCAACGCCTTCTCGCCCAAGCCGCGGACCCCCTTCCAGTGGGCCGGGATGGCTCCGGCGCACTATCTCGAGGATGCCTCCCGCCGACTGCTGAAGGATGCGCCCAGAGGCGTCACGGTGCGCGTGAAGAGCCCGCGAGAGGCGCGGCGGCATGCGCTGCTGGCGCGGGGGGATGTCCGTTGGGGGGCGCGGCTGGCGGCCATGGCGGGGGAGTGGCGCGCGGTCGCCAGGGTGCTGCGCGCCGAGGGCCTGCGCGCCGAGGCGCTGACCGGCGCGGCCGATCCGGGGACGCCGCTGCCCTGGGGCTATCTCGTCAGCCCGAGGGAGGCGATCCTGCTGCGCGAGGAGTGGGAGCGGGCGCGGGCCGAGGCGGGCAGAGGGGAGCCGGGGACGCCCGGGGGGCGAGCCTCTCCCTAGGCGGTAGGCTCGGCCTGCGGCTTCATCCGCGCGTTCTTCTCGATCGTGCCCTTCTTGATGCAGCTCGTGCAGACGCGGATGCGCTGGGGCTTGCCGTCGACGATGGCGCGCACGCGCTGCAGGTTGGGCTTCCAAACCCGCTTGCTGACATTGTGGGCATGGCTCACGCGGTTGCCGCGCTGGAGCCCCTTGCCGCAGATCTCGCACTTCATGGACATGGGTCCGTCTCCTTGGCCCCCGGAGGGCCGTTCGCATCCAAAGACCGGCCATGATATCCTTCGACGGCGACCGGGTCAAGGGGTACAACGGCCAGGGCGGAAGGGGGATGGCCGGACCTCGGCGACCCCTCGAACCGCGGGCGGGAGCCCTCCGGCCCGGCCGGGGGGGCGGTTCGGGCGCGCCCGTCACGGAGACGATCCCGAGCGGAGGCGTCAGTCAGCGCCGATGATCGACCCTGCGGACTCGCTGCGGTACCTGAAGGGCGCCGGTCCCGCGCGCGCCCGGCTCCTCGAGCGACTGGAGCTGCGTACGCTCGGAGACCTGCTCGAGCACTACCCGCGGGCCTACCTCGACCGCACGCGCTTGACCCCGCTGGGGCAGCTGCAGCCGGGTGGGGACTACACCGCCGCGGGGATGGTGAGCAGCGTCGCCGAGCACCGATCCCGCGGCGGGCGGTCGAGCCTCCACGCGCTGCTCGACGACGGCACCGGGCGCGTCGAGTGCGTCTGGTTCAACCAGCCCTACCTGCGGGAGCGCCTGCGCCGGGGCACGCGCGTTCTGCTGTCCGGCCGAGTCGAGGTGTTCCAGACGCTGCGCTTCGTCAATCCGGAGTTCGAGGTGGTCGCCGGGCCGGGCGGGGGAGAAGGCGCCGGCGCGGAGGCCGCGGAGGCGGCGGAGGCAGCGGAGACGGCGGAGGCGGCGGCGTTCTCGGCCCCGGGCATCGTGCCCGTCTATCCGCTCACCGCCGGCATCACCCAGCGCGTGCTGCGGCGCCTGGTGCGCCAGGCGCTCGCGGACTGCGCCCCTGCGCTGGCCGAGTTCCTCCCGGCCGACATCCTCTCCCGACAGCGCCTGCCCGCGTGGGGCTCCGCGGTCCGGGGCATCCACTTCCCCGACTCGCAGGAGGACTGCCAGGAGGCGCGCCGGAGGATCGCCTTCCAGGAACTCTTCGACCTCCAGCTCCTGCTCGCCTGCAGCCGGAGCGTCTGGGAGCGGCCGCAGACGGCGCGCCCGCTGGCGTCCGCGGGGCGGCTGCTGGCGGCCCTCGAGCGCGGTCTTCCCTTTCGCCTCACCGGCGCGCAGCATCGGGCGATCGCCCGGCTGCGCGAGGACCTCGCCCGCGACCGGCCCATGCACCGGCTGCTCGAGGGCGACGTGGGCAGCGGCAAGACGCTCGTCGCGCTGGCCGCGGCTCTCTGCGCGGTGGAGGCTGGGGCCCAGGTCGCCGTCATGGCGCCGACCGAGATCCTGGCCGCCCAGCACGCGGCCACCTTCGCCCGCCACGCCGAGGCGCTGGGCGTGCGCACCGCCCTCCTGACCGGCGGGCTCTCCTGCGCGCGGGCGCGGGAGGTGCGCGAGCAGGTCGCCCGGGGAGACGTGCAGATCCTCCTCGGCACGCAGGCCCTGATCCAGGAGACCGTCGCCTTCGCCTCTCTCGGCTTCGTCGTCATCGACGAGCAGCACCGCTTCGGCGTGCTCCAGCGCGCGCGCCTGCTCGGCAAGGGAAGCTCTCCGCACGCGCTGTGGATGAGCGCGACGCCGATCCCGAGGACGCTGGCGCTGACCCTCTTCGGCGACCTCGACATCTCGCTCCTGGACGAGAAGCCCCCCGGAAGGCGGCCGCCGCGCACGCACGTCGTCCCGCGGCGGCGCTACGCGGAGATGCTCGACTACATCGCTCGCGAACTAGACGCGGGCGGGCAGTCCTACTTCGTCTGTCCCGCCATCGAGGCCTCCGAGACGCTGGACCTGCGGGCGGCGGAGGAGCTCTTCGCCCGCCTGCAGGGCGACTCGCCGCTGTGCCGCTTCCGGGGCGCGCTGCTGCACGGCCGGCTGCGCGCCGAGGAGAAGTCGCGGGCCATGGAGGGATTCGCCCAGGGCGAGACGGCCTTCCTCGTCGCCACGACCGTCGTCGAAGTCGGGATGGACGTGCCCAACGCCAACCTGATGGTCATCGAGCACCCGGAGCGCTACGGCCTCTCCCAGCTCCACCAGCTGCGGGGCCGGGTCGGGCGCGGGCGCCAGCCGGCGCACGTCTTCCTGATCGAGCCGGCCGCCGCCGGCCCGGAGGCGAGGGCGAGGATCGAGGCCCTCGTGCGCGAGGAGGATGGCTTGCGCATCGCCGAGGAGGACCTGCGCCAGCGCGGACCGGGGGACTTCTTCGGCGTGCGCCAGAGCGGTCTGCCCCCTTTCAAGGTGGCCGATCCCGTGGGACGGCCCGAGCTGCTCGAGGCGGCCCGCGACGAGGCCTTCGCTCTCGTCGGGCGCGAGGGCGTCTCCGGCTTGCGATCGACCGCGCTGTGGCGCAGACTGATGCTGCGCTTCGGCGACAGCCTCGACCTCTACGGCATCGGCTGAGAGCTCCCCCCTTCCCCCGGCGTCGCCCCGGGAGTCGGGCGGTGCTGCCCCCAGGGCGCGCGGGCGGCGGAAGGAGCGGCGGCATGGAGCGACTGACGCAGCGCTGCCCGCAGTGCGGGGGGGTCCAGGAGGCCGACGGGGGGCGGATTCCCCGCTACGGGGCGCGCCTGCGCTGCGCGGAGTGCGGCGGCTGGCTGCCTCTGCTGTTCCCGGTGTCGGGGGAGGAGCCCGGCGATCCCGCCGAGCTGCAGGCAGGAGGTATCGCCCGGACGCCGGCGCCCGCCGGCGAGAGGCCGCCTGCCGCCGGCGCGGCCCCGCCGCGAGAGGAGGCGCGCGAGGCGATCAGTGCCTGGCTGGAGGAGATCGGCCGCGCCGAGGGACGCCCTCTCACCGCGGCGTTGCTGTTGCGCGACTACGGGGGCGAGTTGGTCCGTCTCTTCGACCGCTGGCGGGAGGGCCATTCCGGCCGGCCCGCCGAGGAGGCGTTCCGCGAGGAGCTCTTCGCCGCGCTGGCCCCCCGGCGGCCGAGGGGAGAGGGGTGAGGGCGGCCCCTTTGGCCTTGACGGAGGCGGCGGGCGCTCCCTAGCTTTGCGATCGATCCCCCCTCGGGGCCTTTCCCGGTCCGGTTGTGAACCGACGAGCCATGTCGAATCAGGAGCTACAGGAGTCCATCACCGTCCTCGAGAGGCAGCTGGCCGAGGCCGGGGCGGATCGGGAGCTGACGCTGGAGCTGGCCGACGCCTACCGGCTGGCGGGGCGTCCGGCCGACGCCGCGCGGCTGCTGGCCCGCAGGCTGGCCGAAGGCGGCCCCGACTGGGACCTCTGTCGCGCCTGCGTCGAGTGCCATCGCGACGCGGGGCACATGGAGGAGGCCGTCGAGGTCCTCAACCGGGGCGCGGCCCACTACCGGGACCGGGCCGACTTCTGGATCGTCCGCGGCATGATGCTCGAGCTGATGGGCGAGTGGTCGGCGGCGCTGCGCGAGCACGATCTGGCGCAGCGGATGGCGCCGCACATGGCCGAGGCGCACTACCGCCGGGGCATCGCGCTGCTGCAGCTCGAGCGCGCCGCCGAGGCGATCGAGGCCTTCCAGCGCGCGCTCAAGCTGAAGCCCCGTCTCGCCGCCGCGCAGGTCGGGATCGGGATCGCCCGGGAGCTCCTGGGCGACGCCTATCAGGCCGTCGTCGAGTTCGAGAAGGCGCTGCAGCTCGACCCGCAGTGCGCCGACGCGCACATCAACCTGGGGGCCCTCTACGGCGAGCTGGGCCGGGCGGCGGAGGCGTTGGCGCACTGCGAGAAGGCGCTGGCGCTCCATCCCGCCTCGAGCGAGGCGGCCTACAACGCCGGACAGGCGCTGCTGGAGAGCGACCCCGAGCAGGCGGCGCGCTTCTTCCGCCGGGCGACGGCGAGCGATCCGGACAACCATGCCGCCCACCTGGCGCTCGCCCGGCTGGCCGAGCGCGCCGGGCGCTGGGAGACGGCCGTGCGCCACTACCTGAAGGCGCGCGCGGGCGATCCCGGGCGCGGCGAGACGCTCCTGGCGCTGGGGATCTGCTACGGCAGACTCGAGCGCGCCTCGGAGGCGATCGAAGTGCTGCGCGCGCTGATCAAGCGCGACCCGGGCCATGAACAGGGCTGGTTCCACCTCGGTGTCTGCTACGACAAGCAGGGCGACACGGATCGGGCGCGCGAGGCCTACGCCAAGGCCGAGGAGTGCCGCGTCGCCTCCGGCGACGGGGGGCGGGCGGATCGGTGATCCCGCCGGCCACAGGCGTCGAGACCTCGCCGCTGATCGGGATTCTCCTCGGGCTGATCCAGGGGTTGACCGAGTTCCTGCCCGTGTCGAGCTCGGGCCACCTCGTCCTGGCGCAGGAACTGCTCGGCGCGCCGCGGCCCGGGATCGCTCTCGAGATCGTCCTGCATGCCGCGACGCTGCTGGCGGTGCTCTGGACGCTGCGGCTGGAGGTCGCGGCCGTCGCCGGGGAGGCGTGGGGCGCGCTGGCGGGTCTGCCTCGCCGCGGGCCGGCGGCGCTGCGCGAGGCGCGCGGCGTGTGGCTGCTGATCCTGGCGACGATTCCCGCCGCGCTGGCCGGACTGCTGCTGCGGGGAGGGATCGAGGCGGCCTTCGAGAGTCCGCGGGCCGCGGCGGGATGCCTGGTCGTCACCGGGCTGCTGCTGCTGGCGACGCGCCGCCTGCGCCTCCGGCCGCGCGAGCTCGGAGGGCGCCCGGCGCTGGCAATGGGGCTCGCCCAGGCCCTCGCGCTCCTGCCGGGGATCTCCCGCTCGGGATGGACGGTCGGCGCGGGCCTGATCCTCGGTGTGGCGCCCGCGAAGGCGGTGCGCTTCTCGTTCCTCATGTCGGTGCCGGCCGTGCTCGGCTCGCTCATCCTCACGCTGCCCGACGTCGCCCGCGACGCGGGCGGCCACGGCTCGCTGTTCCTCGCGGCGGCCTTCCTGGCCGCCTTCCTGTCTGGCGTGGCGGCGATCCGCTGGATGCTGCGGATCGTGGCGCGGGGCAGGCTGCACTACTTCGGGTTCTATTGCCTGGCGGCGGGAATCGCCGGGTGGGTTCTGCTCGGATAGCCGCGGGGCGCCTGCCCCGGAATCCCCGGCCGGGAGCAAACGCCCCGCAAGAGAGGATGGTTGCCGGCCTGCCCGCGCGCGGGCGCGGGCGCGAGTGCCATCGGGTCTAGCGGCGGATCCACCAGAAGATGTCGAAGACGAGCACCGCAGCGAGCGAGATCCAGAACATGGTGCCGCTCCTTTCTCTCGTCCCGTGACGGTCGGGACTTGGTACGACCTCCTCCCAGCCCCCCAACCCCGTGATCGCCTCTCTCGCCCCGAGAGATCGGCCGCCAACCGCCGAGCTTGAGCGCTTCTTGTCGATTCCCCGGGTCCGTGTCGGATCCCGCGTCGCCGCACGCAATGTGCTCGGTAACACCTTGGTAGAGA
>VGIY01000114.1 GCA_016867695.1 Candidatus Eiseniibacteriota bacterium
TCGCCGAGGAGCTCTATGATCTGGTCGGTGGTTCTCATGACGGCTCTCCTTCCGTGTGGGCCGGGGCGTAAGTCCGTTGACCGCCGGGCAGTGTAGCGGACGGGTGGGGGCGGGGCAAGGGCGGGGGGGGGCAGTGGGGATGCGGGGAAGTGGGAGACAGGGGTTTCGAGTCGGCGGGCGGCAAGGTACCGCTGGGCGATTGCCAGCGGGACCGGTACCACGCTTCCCCGTTGACAGCCACCATGGTGGCATGGTCTTATCCTCCCAGCGACCATCTCCGGCTCTGACTGTGTGCCCATGCGAGAGGGAAGGATGTTCGGAAGCCTGGACTCCCTCTGCCCACCCAGTCCTGCCTGTGGGCCCATGCCTGCTTCAGCTCGGCAACGGCGCTCATTTCGCAGTGTGGTCTGCATACTCATGCTGCTCTCAGGGTCGCTCGCTCTCGACCCTGGGGTGCCACCCGCCAACGCCAGTCCCGCCCCGTGGGGTGGCCAGCGTCTGGAGCGTGATGGCGTTCTCTATGTTCATAACCCCGCAGAGCCCATGGAGCCACCTCAGCACTACGAGATGGTTGAGCTCTGGAGGTTGGAGAGCACGACCTCCACAGGTGAGCTGTTACTCGGCGGCATCGAAGCGATCGAGTGGGGACCCGACGGGTTCATCTACATGTTGGACTACCTGCTCAAGACCGTGCACATCATACAGTCAGACGGCATGTATGTGCGGTCGATTGGTCGAGCGGGGGAAGGACCAGGGGAGTTCGGCTCGACAAACGGTCTCGTGATCGATGATCGCGGACGGCGGATCGGCGTCAGCGACTACTCACGCCAGCGGATCACATTCCTGAGTCTGGATGGTCTGCCTGCCGGAGAGTGGCTGCCACAGCCGGTGGATGGATCGCGCGCACGTCCCTACAAGGCCAGGATGGGGCGCGATCGGATCATCGTATCATGCCGCATTCTCTCGCCGCGTGGAGACCAGGCCACCTTGCGGTATCTCTCTGGGCTATTCGATGAGCAGGGTGCCCTTGTGAATGTGCTGTTCGAGCGCCGCCATGAGCTCGACCGCACACAGGCCATGGTGTTCGATGAGGAGACGGCAGAACCCCTGAGCATCTTCGCTGTAGATCAGCAGGGTCGCACTCTCCTTGCTCCCGCCTACGGCAGCTATGAGGTTCACTGCTTCGACTCCAGTGGGGTGCGCACGCATGTGATCATGCGGGAGTACGACCGTCTTGCCAGAACGCCGGCGGAACGCGAGAGCGAGCACGCCATGCTCGTACAGAGCCTGTCAGCGTTTCCCAACTCGCAGGTGCGATCATCCGCCTGGGTGCGTGACATCCTGCAGGTTACTGCGCGGCCGGATGGGTGCATGTGGGTGGAGAGCAGCCGCGGGTGGCGGCCCGAGGAGCCTGGTGTGGCACTGGTCATCGACCAGTTTGACGAGGAAGGGAGATTCGCCCGCCAGGCAGTCTTGCATGGCCCCATGGATCACTGGGAGGACTTCGTCTGCGTGCATGGAGACACGCTGCTACGGGTCACTTCGGCAACGAGTACGTGGGCGGCAGCACTAGCCTCGCCACCGTCGGGAGACGCAGAGCGGATCGAAGAGGCAGAAGCCCAGCTGGTCATCTGCTACAGGCTTGTCCGCGTGGGAGGATGAACATGCGCTCAGTTCGTTGGTTGGGACATAGGCTTCTGATCGTAGGCTGTGTCCTGTTCCTGATCTTGAGCCTTCTCGGAAGTGATGCGCGGGCAAGACCCAGGGAGGCCAAGCAGGACGATCGGAGTCTCGACCGCAGGGGTGGGCTTGAAGACTGGCCCGCTCTCATCGAGGAGCCCTCCGAAACTGGAACCGGCAGCACTCCTTCGTCCGGATAGGGAGTTGAAGCCCGCGAGCCCGATCGGGACCAGCTACCCTTCCTCCGAGGGCTGCTGAGGCATGCTGCATCAGGCGGTTCTAGTCCGGTGAACTCGCAGATCGCCGAGGCCTACGCAGCGAGGTCGGGAGTGAGACCATGACAGCAGATCACGCAGAGCAACGATTCCCCAAGACCTCCCGTGCCTGTGATGCGTCTACGGATGGGAGGCGGGTGCTGGAAGCCGCCCGGGTCTATCTGCGTGGAGGAGCTTGGGAACGGGCGCATGGCCTTCTCGAGGAGGCCGCAGCGGTCGCTCTGGCGTCGCCCGATGTCGATGCCAGAGAGTGCGAGACCGTTGGGCTGATGCTCCTGGCGTGCATGCACCTCGGTCATGCCGAGCACCTCGATCGCGGGACTACTCTCCTGACCCGCGCACTGGCAGAGTCTCAACCTCTGTCCGCTGAATGCAGAGCGCTTGCAGTGTTCCACACGCTTCGCCGCCTAGCCGACCGTGGGCAGTACGATCGGGCTCGAGCGCTTGCCTGGGAGGCGAGGGCTGAGAGAAGCCAGCAGATCTCGTCATGGATGAACGCCCACCTGGAGCTGGTTCTCGCACGGGTGGACTCTCATCTGGGAGACCTCGATGCCGCTGAGGGAAGCGCTCTACGAGCAGTGCAGCTCGCGGAGTCGGATGGGTGTGATGCTCTTCTTGGAGATGCGCTGACTGCAGCAGCGAATGTCCTCAGCAACCGAAGGGATCTGAACGGAGCCCAGCGACTTCTGGCCCGCGCCTCGGCTGCCTACTGGCGGGCTGGGGATGCTGCGGGGCGCAGCAGCGCGTTGCTCAATCGCGGCTTGAGCCTGTTCTTCCTCGGGTGGCTGCGCGATAGCGAGGCAATGCTGGTGGAGGCACGGGAGGCTGCCCATATCGTCGGCCGACAAGCGACCGCGCTTCGTGCGCGTCTGACTCTGGGCTGGTTGGCGGGCCGCCGAGGAGAACTCCAGCGGGCTCGCAGCCTTCTTCTATCTGGATGGCGTGAGGCGCGCTGCCTGCACTTGCCGCGGGAGGAGGCAGCGAGTCTCGAGTACCTGGCAGAGGCATACCTGGTGAACTGCCAGGGGGCCTGGCGTGCGAGGGCAGCATCAGCGGTCCGTCTCTGCTCGCGGATGGCCGAGCATCTCGCTCCGACGGGTGATCTCGCTGTCGAAGCCCGAATCCGGATGGCCATGCTGGCCCACGCTGACGGCGATCTCGACGGCGCCGTGCTCATCGCCCAAGAGGCCATCGATCGCGCGCGCAAGATCGGCATGCGCTGGGAAGAGGCAGAAGCGCTTCGGAGCCTCGGGTGCGTCCTTGCCGATGCAGGGCACACTCGAGATGCAAGGGAGGCGTTCGGCAAGTCACTGCAGATCCTGGGGGACATGGGCGAGCGCTTCGAACACGCGTTCGTCACGGCATGGATTCAGGCGTTGGATGCCAGCGAGAGGGAGCATGGGTGGCAGCAGATCGAGCTCGCCGGCGACCCGGGGCCATCGTCCTCCGCCGCGACGGAAGCGGCGCTGCGATCAGTCGCCTCCTCGACGCAGCGTGGGTCGATCGACGAGGAGGATACGCTGACGAGAAGCCTGGCTATCTGGTTGGAGCATCCTGTCTGGGGCCCTTCCGTCTGGCTGGCCCGCCGAGCCGCCGGAGGCGGTCGGATGGAAGTGGACACCGCCGGCGCCGCATCTGAGATCGCCAGGAGTCATGGAGCTGCAGCCGCGAAGGAGATGAAGGCCAGGGGGCGTGCGTGCAGGTGTGCGAAGTCGCTGGCGCTGCACTCGTGCTGGGAGCGCCTCGGCCTTCTTACGCGTTCGCCCTCCCTGCTCGATCTTCTCCGTTCCGCCCAGACCTACGCAGCAGTCGATCTCCCGGTGCTCATCCTTGGTGAGACCGGCACCGGCAAGGACCTCCTCGCAAGGGGGCTCCACGAGCTGAGCGGACAACCGGGCCGCTACGTCCCCATCAACTGCGCTACAGCCCAGCGCCAGCTCTTCGCGGCCGAGCTCTTCGGCGCGCGTAGAGGTGCCTTCACGGGGGCGATCGAGCACCGGAGGGGGTTGGTTCATGAAGCCGCCGGAGGCACGCTCTTCTTCGACGAGATCGCGGATCTTGATCCCGAGGCGCAGGGCTACCTCCTGCGCTTCCTCGACTCCGGGGAAGTCCGCGCGCTCGGCGAAACGCGCCACTCGCATGTGGCGACCCGCGTGCTGGCGGCCACGCGCTGGGACCTTGCAGCGCGAGTTGGCGAGGGCCTCTTCCGAGAAGACCTGTACGCTCGGCTGGCAGCGGTTGTGCTGCGGATCCCGCCCTTGCGGAGCCGCTCGGCCGACTTACCGCTCCTAATCCGGCACTTCTGGGATGATGCCGGCGGCTCAAAGGCTGATCTCGACGCCGTCGTGACGCCGGACGTTCTTCGTGCTCTCAGTTGCCGCCCCTGGCCGGGCAACGTGCGTGAGCTGAAGATGGCAGTGGCGACGGCGGTCCCGCTTCTCCGCATCGGCGGGACAGGAGCCGCCCGCAATCACGTGCTAGATGCGGCAGGCCGCGGGTGGGGGGCGGGATTCCCGCCGAAGCCGTCTCAGCCTGGCGGCGCCTCCGGAGAGTCGCGTCCGAGCGCCGCAGCCGCGAGCCCCGCGCAGGCAGTGCCCGCTGAAAGCTCGGCCCGCGGCTCAAGCGCGTCTCAAGACGCTCCCGGCGCGCGGCCCGGGCGGATCTTCCCCGTCTTGGTCAAGGATCCTGACGGCGCCTGGCCGAGGACGCTGCTTCTCGAGGCGCTTGAGACGGCCAAGGGTCACGTGCCGACCGCGGCGCGGATACTGGGTATCTCGCGCAGCCAAGCCTACCGTCTCTATCGGCGCCTTCGGTTCCAGGCCTGACCACAACGAGCGACCTACGAGCTACGCGCTCGGCTGAGTGAGCACCTCGAAGCTCCCCACGACCACCGCGTCGCCCGCTCCCCGTCCGCGCCTCAACCCCCGCTCGTCCCCCCTACCGGAACCTCTCCTTCACCGCCCCCCAGGTCATCCCCTCCGCCGGCGACGGCACCGGCCCCGTGTACCCGGTGATCGTCATCACGTAGAGGCTCCCGCAGGGAACCTGGTCCCAGACGGACGGCCCCACCCAGAACCAGAAAGTCCCGGGGGCGAAGGTGTGCGTGAGCTCGGCGTAGTCCGGGAACGGGTTCGCGAGCTCGAAGTCGAGGATCTGCATGCCCCCGCAGCCCTGGTTGCCGTCGAGGATGTAGATCGTCACGGGAAACTCGGCCTCGCAGCGGAAGGTGATCGTGTTCTCCTCCTCCGGAGAGACCTCGTACCAGTCCGTGTCGCGATAGCTCTGGCCGGCGAAGGTGTAGTTGCCCGACCTCCCGCAGACCGAGAAGGCCGGGCCCCCGAACACGCCCTGCAGCACGCTGAAGACGGGCGGGTCGCTGTTGCAGCCGCCGTTGAAGACATCGACGTAGCCGTCGTGGCAGTCGGGCTCGTCTTCCAGCAGCGCCCCGGCCGGGCAGGTGAGGACCTCGTGGATGATCGGGTGGATCTCCAGGACGTACTCGCCGCAGTCGCTCCCGTAGCCGTCCACGACGATGTGGTACGCGTGTCCCGGCTGGAAGTACATCTCGATCCGTGACTGGTAGTCGGTGTAGCCGCAGCCGGCGTCATCGTTGCAGGCGATCGGATTGCCGATGCCGTAGCCGGCCGCGAAGTCGTAGACGAAGACCTTCGTGTCGTAGAGCGAGGCGCAGAGGTCGATGGCCACGTGGGACCCGTCGGGCTCCTGCCACAGGTAGACGACATCGGGCGACAGGGACCCGAAGTAGGGACAGCCCTCGTCGTAGTCGTGGGCGAAGCCGCAGGTGTTGCCCGTGGTCTGGAACGGGAGCCCGGGGATGACGAGGGGATCCTCCACCGTATCCCCCGGCATGCGGTCGCCCTCGATCGGCACGCCGACGACGTGGTCGGAGCCCTTCTCGAAAGCGCCGGCGGTCGTGGGCGGTTGAGCGCCCGCGATCCCGCCCCAGAGAGCGACGGGGCCGAGTAGCAGAACGAGAACGCGCAGCAGGACGGGTGAGTTCGACATGGCGCCTCCTTGACGATGGCCGCCACCCGGATCACAGGCTTTGCAGCGCCATGATTGTACCCCCCCGCGACTCCCACCGGCAATGCGGGACGCGGGCTGCGGGCAGCGGGCGGCAGGCCCACAGGGCGGGCCGCCTGCCAGCGGCAAGCCCGCCCGCCGCGGCCCGCCCGCCCGGATGCGCGGCCCCCGCTTCCGTGCTACAATCTTGGTCGTCCAGCGACTCGCCGCCCGACAGAGATAGAGCGCGACGGCCCGTGCCGCGCCTCCGCCAGGGGGCTCCTTCGTGGCACCGCCCGCCAGGGGACCGTCGCCGGCCGGCACGTCCGGCAGGAGGTGGACGATGACGCTCCGCCGCTTCTTGCGTTCGCTCTTCCCCAACCCCGGTCCCAGCCCCTCGCGGCCGCGGACTCGGCCCGAGCGCCGCCCGCGGGCGCGCCGGAGGCCTCTGCCGACGATTCTCATCCTCGGCGCGTGCGCCGCCGCGGGCGTCTCCTCGGCAGGCGTCGCCGGCGCCCTCGCCGCCGCCGCCCCCGCCACGGCCCCCGCACCCCGGGAGTTCGCGGGCCCCTACGCCTGCGAGCCCGACCTGATCGACGTCATCTTCGTCCGCGACGCCCGCGTGCGCCTGCGTGGCGGCTCGCCCGTCGACCTGGGAGAGGTTGCGGGCCTGGCCGGCGTCGACCGCGTCCTCGCCCGCGTGGCCTGGAGCGAGTGGGCGCGCAGCCTCCAGACGCCCGAGGAGACGATCGACGAGCTCACCGCCCGGGGCGAGGCGCGCACCGGGCGAAGGATTCCCGATCCCAACAACCTCTACAGGCTGCGCGTCGGGTCCGGGGCGGACGTCTGGGGCCTCGCCCGCGAGCTCGAGGCCCTGCCCGGCATCCGCTGGGCCCGCCCCGTGCCGCTGCCGATGGCGCTGCCGACGCCCGACTTCGAGCCGCAGCAGGGCTACCTGCGCCCGGCGAGCGCGACGCCGGCCGGCGTCGACGCCTACTTCGCCTGGACGCAGCCCGGCGGCGACGGGACCGGGGTCGCCGTCTGCGACCTGGAGTACAGCTGGAACTGGATGCACGACGACCTCTTCCCGGTCTACGAACTGCACATCTACACCCAGGACCCGCTGGGCGACGATCGCCACGGCACCGCGGTCCTCGGCGTGCTCGGTTCCCACGCCAACGGCTGGGGGACGACGGGCATCGCCCACGGCGCGCAGCTCTACACCTGCGGCACCTACTTCAAGCCCCTCGGCCAGCCCAACTATAGCTGGAACGTCGCCGGCTCCATCGCCGACGCCGCCTCCTCCTCCGCGATCCATCCCGGGGACATCCTCCTGGTCGAGCACCAGTGGGATCTTGGCGGCGGCGCCTACGTGCCCATCGAGTGGTGGGGCGACGGCTATCCGAACCAGACCTACAACGCCGTCTACGAGACGATCGAGTGGGCGCAGGCGATCAAGGACCTGATCGTCGTCGAGCCGGCCGGGAACGGCGCGGTGAATCTCGACAACCTCAACTGGTACGGCGACTCGGGGGCGATTATCGTCGGCGCCGGCGGCGCCTACGCCGGCGGCACCTACCCCGAGGGGAACCTCCAGCGGCTCTCCTTCTCCAGCTACGGCGCGCGCGTCGATCTGCAGGGCTGGGGCGAGGACGTCGTCACCACCGGCTACGGCACGCTCTACAACTCCGAGGGCGTCAACCGCCACTACACCGCGACCTTCGATGGAACCTCGAGCGCCTCGCCGGTGGTGGCGGGCGCGGTCGCCTGCTGCTCCGGCTTCTGGAAGCAGAGCGTCTCCTCGCGGTTCCCCATGCATCCCGCCTACGTCCGCGCGCTGCTCAAGGCGACCGGCACGCCGCAAGTGACGCCGCCGGCGGGGAAC
>VGIY01000115.1 GCA_016867695.1 Candidatus Eiseniibacteriota bacterium
ACGCCGACAGGGCGCCGATCAACGACGTGCTCCAGATCCTGGCCGCGCGCTCGGGGCTGAACATCGTCACCAGCCCCGAGGTGCAGGGGCGCGAGATCTCCATCCACCTGCGCAACACGCCCTTCGAGGAGGCGCTCAACCTGGTCGTCCGCGCCTCCGGCCTGGGCTACGAGCGCGTCGGCCACTCCATCCTCGTCGCCGACCTCGAGCGCCTGGCCGTGGAGACCGGGCGGATGACGCGCGTCTTCCCGCTGCAGCACGCCTCTGCGCCGGACGTCGCCCAGATGCTGACCGTGCTCGGCCCCGACGTGGCCGCCAACCGCGACGGCAATCGCGTCGTCATGCGCGGCACGCAGTCGGTGCTCGAGGAAGCCGAGCGCATCATCGCCGAGCTCGACCGCAAGCCCCGCCAGGTCCAGCTCCTGGCGCGGCTCGTGGAGGTGAACACGACCGCGCTGCTCGAGCTGGGCGTCAACTGGGAGAAGCTGACCCGCTGGACGACGATCGTCACCGAGGGCCCGATCGTCTCCAGCCGCGCCGACGCCCTGCCCACGGATCTCGGCTACACCCTGCTCGACGAGACGCACGACTTCTACCGCCAGCGGGAAGCGTTCGAGGTCGCGCTGGAAGCGCTGGTCACCGACGGCACCGCGCGGATCCTCTCCAGCACGAAGATCGTCACGCTGGACGGCAAGCCGGCGGAGATCTTCGCCGGGGAGACCGTGCCGGTCATCATCACCTCGCTGCAGGCGCCCGGCGCCGCCGGCGGGGTGCTCCAGTCCATCCAGCTCGAGAAGATCGACGTCGGCGTGCGGCTCGACATCACGCCGCGGATCACCGACGACGGCTACATCACCGCCCTCGTGCGGCCCGAGGTCTCGCGGATCATCGGCTTCGTCGGCCCGGACAACGACCTGCCGCAGACCTCTACGCGCCGGGCGGCCACCCTCGTGCGCGTCCGCGACGGGCAGAAGATCTACCTCGGCGGGCTGCAGACGGAGCAGCAGCGCCGCACGGTGAAGAAGGTCCCCCTGCTCGGACACATCCCGCTGCTCGGCTACCTCTTCAGCCACACGCGCAACGAGACGCTGCGCCTCGATCTGCTGATCGAGATCACACCGCTCATCGTCACCGACGAGGGCGCGCCCCCCGACGCGGGCGAGTGAGGCGGGTCATGGACATCGGCGCGATCCTCGAGGAGGCGGTCCGGCGCCAGGCGTCGGACGTCCTGCTGTCGGCCGGGGCGCCCCCCACCTACCACGTCTTCGGCCGGCTCGAGCGGCACGAGCCGGCCGAGCCGCTGACGCCGGCGCAGTCGCAGCGCCTCGCCTACGACGTGATGAACGAGGAGCAGCGCAAGCTCTTCGAGCAGAACTGGGAACTCGACCTGGGCTTCCAGTACCGCGAGCTCGCCCGCTTCCGGGCGAGCGTCTACCGCCAGCGCGGGACGGTGGCCGCCGTGCTGCGCCTGATCCCGCTGCGCATCCCGCGCTACCCGGAGATCGGCATCAGCGAGCAGCTGATGGTCCGCCTGCTCGGCATCCCCAACGGGCTCGTCCTGGTGACCGGGCCGACGGGCGCGGGCAAGTCGACGACCGTGGCCAGCTACCTCCACTACCTCAACACCGAGCATGGCGTCCCCCGGCACATCATCACGATCGAGGACCCGATCGAGTTCCTGCTGCCCTCGCAGGGGTGCGTGATCGACCAGCGCGAGCTGGGCATCGACACCAAGAACTACGTCATCGGCCTGCGCAGCGCACTGCGCCAGATGCCCCACGTCATCTTCGTCGGCGAGATGCGCGACCGGGCGACGATGGAGATCGCCCTGACCGCGGCGGAGACGGGCAACCTGGTCATCAGCACGCTGGCCACGCAGTCGGCGTCGAAGACGATCCACCGGATCATCGACGTCTTCCCCGTCGACCATCAGGCGGAGATCCGCGCGCGGCTGGCGCTCGGCCTGCGCGCGGTCTTTTCCCAGGTCCTGCTGCGCCGCGCCGACGGGCGGGGGCGGATCGCCGCCCGCGAGGTGCTCTTCGCCACCAGCGCGGTGGCCAACCTGATCCGCGAGGGCAAGATCCACCTGCTCAACAACGTCATCGCCAGCGGCGCGAGCGAGGGCATGGCCCTGCTCGACGACTCGCTGCTGGAGCTCTACCGGCAGAAGCTGATCGGCAAGGCCGACGTGATCTCGCGGCTGGAGGATCCGCAGAAGGCGAAGCGGATCCTGTCGTGAGGCGCGCGGCCGGGGGGAGGAAGGCGACATGTGGCGTGGCCTGTGTCCTCGCTGGCGCCTGCGCGGCCTGATCGCCGCCTGGGTCGCCTATCGGAAGGAGGCGGCCGGGCGGCTGGGCACCGGCGGGGAGGACTCCGCCGCCGCCGGAGAGCGGCTCCTGCGCCTCCGGGCGCGGATCGCCCAGCGGCTGCCGCTCCTGACCACCGCGGTGCCCGAGCCGCTGCGCGCCGAGGCCCGGGAGCAGGCGGCGGCGATCACGGAGATCCTCAACCGGCCGCTCCCCGGCGAGGCGGCCCCCGGGGCCCAGCCCTGGGACTGGGAGGAGTTCGAGAGCCGCTGGCGCGCGCACTTCATCTTTCTGCACATGCTCCGGGGCGTGCGCCTGGCGACGGCCGGCGCGCCGGCGGCGGGCGGCCTGAGTGTGCCCAACGGCCTGTCGCGTCGCCGCCGGCCGCTGCGGCTGCCGGGCGCGCGCTGGGCAGGAGGCCTCATCAGGCTCGCGTTGCTGGCCGCCGCGGCCTACATCGTGGCCCGGACGCTGGGTCTGCGCTGGGACACCGCCGGCCGGTTCGTCCTGGAGCCGCCCGCCGGAGCGGAGGGCTGGGCGCGCAACCTGGGCTTGGCGGTGAAAGGCATCGGGCTCGCCGCGGCGGGCTTGCTGGCCCCGGTGGTCGCCGCCTACGGGGCGACCGTCACGGTGGTCCTCCTGGCTGTGCTCGGGGTCGCGCTCGTCTGCTGGCGCTACCTGCGCGGGTGAGATCGGGGGACCGGAGGGCGGGCGTGAAACGGGAGGAACGGCGATGAGAACGACCATGCTGGCTCTGGCCGCGCTGCTCGTGGCGATCGGCCTCGGCTTCGGCTGCGAAAAGGACTCGGACAAGGACCGGCCCGACGACCCGTCGGGAAGGGGCGGCGTGCCCGACTCCCTGGTTCTCGCCCGCGTCTTCCCCCCGCTGCCGGCCAGCGGCGAGGACGAAGTCGCCGTCTACGCCACCGTGGTCGACGCCGGCGGGCGCGGGCTGAAGGACATCGGCGTGCGCTTCACGACGAGCCACGGGGCGATCGGGCCCTTCGCCACGACCGACACGCGCGGCGTCGCCCAGACCACGCTGACCAGCGCCGCCTCGACCGAGGACCTGCTGGCCACGGTGACCGCGCG
This sequence comes from Candidatus Eiseniibacteriota bacterium, assembly GCA_016867695.1. Classification (GTDB taxonomy): domain Bacteria; phylum Eisenbacteria; class RBG-16-71-46; order CAIMUX01; family WJJG01; genus VGIY01. The sequence goes on from VGIY01000115.1 coordinate 3,399, forward strand.
AGCGGCGGCGGACACGAGCGCCTCCGCGCTCAGCGCCTCCGCGCCCGCGGGGATGGGCGGCGGGGCCGAGGAGCGAAGCGGCGATCGTGGAGCGGCTCTCGACCGGGCCGGCCGGGCTTCCGAGCCGGACGCCGCGGCCGCGCAGGTCGTTCTCTCACGCAAGCCGGTGGACCCGGAGGCGCTCGCCCTGTTGCGCGCGGCGGAGGGCGGCGGTGTGCCCGCGCTGCCGCTGCAGACCGGTTCCTGGGTCACCGTCGCCGACCAGGCGGTCGTGCCGATGACCGGGTTGACGCTGGCCGTGACGGCGCAGCCGGCGACGATCCCCGCCGACGGGATGAGCGAGAGCCGCGTGGTCGCCTCGCTGCTCGAGACGACCCGCCGCGTCCCGTTGCCCGGCAGGGATGTGCGCTTCGGCGCCACCGCCGGCGTGATCGCCGGGCGCGTCCGCACCGACGACTCCGGCCTGGCCGCGGCCGCGTTGACCGCCGCCCCGGGCGAGAGCGGAGCCGAGGTGACGGCCTACTTCGGCCCGGAGCTCCACGCCTCGACCGCCGTCGCCTTCAGCGCCTTGATGCTGGAGCTCTCCGCCGGGACGGCCACGCTCTTCGCCGACGGCCAGGCGCAGACCCCGATCCGAGCGAGCCTGCGCACGGCGGAAAACAACCCGGTGCCCGGGGCGCGCATCGACTTCGCGACCACGCTGGGCACGATCCCCTCGCCCGGGACGACCGGCGCCGACGGCGTCGCGACCGCGATGCTGACCGCCGGCGAAGCGACGGGCCGGGCCCTCGTCACCGCCCGCTTCGGCCGGGCGCCCGCCCGCTCGCTGGAGATCGACTTCGTCGCCCCGCCCGAGACGGCGACGCTGCTGCTGGCCGCCGACCCGCCCGCGCTGCCCGCCGACGGCGCCAGCCGGTCGACGATCACGGCGACGGCACTAGACGCCGGCGGGGATCCGATGCCCGACGGGACGGTCGTCGACTTCAGCATCGTCTCCGGCAGCGGGCAGCTCATCTCGCCCGCGGCCATGACCGAAGGGGGCGCCGCGCGAACGACCTTCGTCGCCGGCGCGATCGCCGGCCCGACCCGCGTCCTCGCCTCATCGGGCGCCGCGGAGGGCCTCGTCACGCTGCCCCTCACCCCCTCCGGCGTCGGCGGGATCGCGCTCTCCGCCGACCGGGCGTCCATCCTGGCCGACGGGATCGAGCTGGCGACGCTCACCGCCGTCGTGATCGACGCGCTGGGCAACCCGGTTGCCCCCGGCACCACGGTCCAGTTCGCGACCTCTCTGGGGGCGCTGGAGCAGGCGCAGCCGACGGACGGGGCGGGTGTCGCCACCGTGCGGCTGCGGGCCGAGCGCTTCGTCACCGGCACGGCCCGGGTGACTGCCGCCGCCGGGGGCTTCCAGGCGATGGCTGACGTCGCCTGCGTCTCCGAGGAGGCGGCGCACATCGTCGCCGTCAGCGTCGAACCGCCGGTGATCGGCGTCCGCGGCTCGGGCGACGCCGAGACGGCGACGATCGTCTTCGAGGTCCGCGACCGCAACGGGATCCCGGTGGATCAGGGCAACGGAGTCACCGTCGCCTTCGAGATCCTCGCCGGCGGCACCGACGCCGCCGTCCACCCGGCGAGCGTGTGGACCAACGCCCGCGGTCGGGCGGCGGCGACGGTCAGCGCGGGGACGATCTCGGGCACCGTCGAGGTGCGGGCGACGAGCGCCGCGCTGGCCAGCGAGCCGATCCGCGTGTCGATCCATGGCGGCCTGCCCGATGCGGACCACTTCGCCATCGCTTTCGAGAAGGTGAACGTGGCCGGACTCGTTTACGCCGGCCTGGAGGACCGCGTCACGGCCTATGTCGGCGACCGCTACGGCAACCCGGTGCCCCTCGGCACGCGCGTCTGGTTCCAGGCGGAGTTCGGCCTCGTCCAGGGCAGCGACGACACCGACGAACTGGGCGAAGCGGCCGTGACGGCGGTGACCGCGGCCCCCTTCCCCCCGATCCCGGGCGGAGACGGGCTGGTGCGCATCACCGCCCAGACGGTCGGGTCGGAGGGAGAGGATCTGATCGCGTACGGGCACATCCTCTGGTCAGGGCCGACGATCCTCGAGATCCTCTCCCCCGCGTCCCTGGATATCCCCAACGGCGGCTCGGCCTACGTCGAGTATCGCGTGCGCGACGCCAACTTCAATCCGCTCACCGCCGGCACCGCGATCACCGTCGCCGCCACCGCGGGCACGCTGGTCGGCGACGTCAACATCATCCTGCCCGACGCGCAGAGCTCGGCATACACGACCTTCACCGCCGTCCTGGTGGACGACGATCCGGCCACCGACGAGGCCCGCCCCGTCTGGGTGACCATTCAGGTCGCCAGCCAGAACGGCAACCGCTCCGCCCTCCTGGGCGGAACGATCCGCTAGCGATGCCCGACTGGCTGGCGGGCGTGCCGGGGCTGCCGGCCGCGTTGGGCGTCCTGGGGCTCATCCTGGGGAGCTTCCTCAATGTCGTCATCCAGCGGCTGCCGCGCGACGAGTCGCTCTGGCGGCCGCGCTCGCGCTGCCCGCGCTGCCGGCGCGCGCTGGCCGCGGGCGACAACCTGCCGCTGGCGAGCTACCTCATCCTGCGCGGGCGCTGCCGGCACTGCCGCGCGCCGATTCCGCTGCGCTACCCGATCGTCGAGATGCTCGGCGCGCTCGCCCTGCCGGCGGCGGCCCTCGCCTCGGCGTCCCCGGTCGCGGCCGCCGTGCGCGGCGCGTTCCTGCTCGCGCTCATCGCCGTCGCCTTCATCGACCTGGAGCACCAGATCATCCCCGACGAGATCAGCCTGCCCGGGCTAGCGGCGGGGCTCCTCGCCGCGCCGCTGATCGGGGTGCCACGCGGCGAAGCGGCGATCGGCGCGGTCGCCGGCGCCGGCGGCCTGCTCCTCGTCGCCCTCGGCTACCGCCTCGTCCGCCGCCGCGAGGGCATGGGCATGGGCGACGTCAAGCTGGCGGCGATGCTCGGCGCCTTCCTCGGCTGGAGGGGGCTCGTCGTCAGCGTCCTCGGCGGCTCGCTGCTCGGCTCGGCGTGCGGCCTCGTGCTCCTCGCCCGCGGGCGGGCGAGCGGACGCACGCCGCTGCCGTTCGGGACCTTCCTCGCCGCCGCCGCGGCCGCCGTGGCGCTCGCCGGGCCGGCGATCCATGCCCGGCTCGAGACCCTCCTCATCGGACCCCGCTGAGAGCGGCGGGGCGACAGATCGACGGAAACCACCGAGCTGTACAAACCATGTCGCACAGAGCGCGCACATGTCTGTGCGCAACCCGCTCCGCTGCCCCGCTTCCCCGTGCGGCCGGGTCTTCGCCGCTTCACCCGCGCTTCCCGTATGGTTCTGTGTGGTGCGGGATAGCGCAAGAGCGCGGCGCGAGCGCGCGTCGTTTATCGTGTGAAGCTCCGCTTACGGTTGACGCTGTCCCCCCGCGCGCCGTACACTGTAGCTCGCCTGGCGAAGTTCCTACAGCGATGGACGACTGTGGCGATCAGCGCGACGATCGTGATGGACGCTCAAGACCCGAGGCACCTGCCCCGAGGCGTCTCCCGTGCTCCTCCCGCCGGCTCCCTGAGCCCGAGCCGTTGATCGCCGCCCAACCGTTCGCCGAGCAGGAAAGGGCGTCGGGTCGACGGCGGGCGAAGGCTCCCGAGACCTCGCTCCCAGTGAATGTGCCCCGACAACCGCAATGGAGGAGGGTTGGTCATGAGATCCCCGCTGGTGCTCTTCATCGTGCTCGCCCTGGCCCTGCCCTGTCTGGCCCAGGCGCCCCCGTCCCTGTCGAACCGCCTCGACCTGCCCGTCAAGCCGCTCTACCCGCCGACCAAGGGGCCGGTCGCCGCCGCGCCCGAGGCCGAGCGACTGCCCCGGACGATGGGCGACACCATCGATGACCCCTTCGTCATCCCGTCGCTGCCATTCTCCGATTCGGGCAACACCTGCAGCTTCAACCACGACTATAACGAGGCGTGCCCCTACACGGGGGGGACCGCGAAGGACGTCGTCTACGAGTATGTGTGCGCGACATCCACGGTCGTCGACATCTCCCTGTGCGACTCCTACTACGACACGAAGCTCTATGTCTACAGGGACACCGTCGGCACCCGGGTCGCCTGCAACGACGACGCGTGCAGCGGGCCGAACTACTCCTCTCCCTACCTCTCCCTCCTGGAGGATGTCTCGCTCGACGCCGGTCACACCTACTACATCATCGTCGATGGCTACGGCAGTGCCTGCGGGAACTACATCCTCTCCATCACGGACAGCAGCGCGCCGCCGACGGGCGCCTGCTGCCTGGCCGGCTACGCCTGCCAGATCATGACCGCAGCCGACTGCGTCGCCGGCGGCGGCGACTACCAGGGCAACGACACCGGCTGCGATCCCAACCCCTGTCTGCCGCCGTTGGGCGACACCATCGATGACCCCTTCGTCATCCCGTCA